>MERI01000041.1 GCA_001772005.1 Betaproteobacteria bacterium RIFCSPLOWO2_12_FULL_62_58
TCATTCCCGAGGCATCGGGAATCCAATTTACGATTGAACATGTGGAGCCGCCGTATGGGTTCCCGTCTTCACGGGAACGACACACCTTCTGAGCCGTGATCGTGCGCACATTTCGGCTTAAGGTAGTGCCATTGGGGCCGGGCCGCGAATGATTCCAGCGCGGTCCCGCGCCTCGCTAGTTGATCCGCACCACGACCTTGCCAAGCTGTGCGTTGGAATCCACGTAAGCCTTGGCCGCCGGCAGTTCGTCGAACGCAAACACCTTGTCGATCACCGGCGCGATGCGCCCGTCGGCGCATGCGGGCAGCACTTCGCGCACGAAACCGCGCCAGGCCTCGGCGCGCTCCCCGGCAGTGAGATGCGCATTCGAGACGCCGAAGATCTGCAGGCGCTTGCCGTGGACCGCTTCGAGGTCGAACTCGCTTTTCAGCGTACGGTCGAGGTAGCCGACGATCGCGACGCGGCCCTGGTTAGCGAGCGCGCGCACGCATTCGGGAAACGCGGTGCCGCCGACGAGATTGACGGCGAGGTTCGCGCCCTTACCGCCGGCCGCTTCCAGCACCTGCGCCGCGAATCCGCCGCCGCGCGCCTGGATGCCCGCGTCGAGCCCGATCGCCTTGAGCTTCGCGAGCTTCTCCGCCGACCCGGAGGTGCCGATCACGCGCGCGCCGATCAGCTTGCCGAGCTGCACGCATGCAACACCCACGCCGGAGGATGCCCCGACCACGAGCAGCGACTCGCCGGCCTTCAATCTGCCGTAGGGGTAGAGGATTTCGTACGCCGTGATGTACACGACCGGCAGCGCCGCCGCCTGCTCCCACGTCAGGCGCTCCGGCATCAGCACCGCCTGGTGCAGCGGCAGGCGCGCGTATTCGGAACAGGCGCCGCGGCCGCGGCCCATGATGCGGTCGCCCGGCTTGAACCCGGTGACGCCCGCGCCGACGGCGTGCACTTCGCCCGACACGTCGCTGCCCAGCAGCCGCGGCTCGTCGGCGCTGTGCAGGCCGATGGCCGCGAGCAGTTCGCCGCGGTTGAGCGAGGAGGCGCGCATGCGCACGATGAGCTCGCCCGCAGCGGGCTCCGGGATGGGCACGTCGCGGAGTTCAACGACGGTCTTGCCGCCTTCGGCTTTGATCCAGTATGACTTCATATTGGTGCCTCGTGCATAAAGCGATTCGCTGAAGAACGACGCGCAACCCGACACATGAAGGATGCGGTCGTCACCCGGGCTTCACTCAGCCTTGATCCCCGCAGCTTTGAGCACCTTGGCCCATTTCTCCGTTTCCGATTTGATGAGGCTCGCGAATTCTTCCGGCGTGCTGCCAGCCATCTCCATGCCCTGGGTGGTCAGGCGTTCCTTCATTCCCGGCGCGCGCAAAACGCTGGAGATTTCCTGATACAGGCGGTCGATGACAGGGCGCGGCGTCCCCGCTGCCGCCAGCAGCCCGAACCACTGCGTGGATTCGTAACCCGGCAATCCCGCTTCCGCAATGCTGGGAACATCGGGCAGCGCCTGGATGCGGGTGGTGGTCGTGACGCCCAGCGGGCGCAACCTGCCGGATTTGATATACGGCATTGCGGTTGGGGGGGCGGGGAACATCAGCGCGATTTCGCCGGAAAGCAAGCTGACTATGCCCTGGCCGGCACCCTTGAAGATCACCTGCAACATGTCGACCCCGGCCATGAACTTGAACAGTTCCGCCGCCACGTGCGGCAGGGTCCCCATGCCCGGCGAACCGATAACGAGACTGCCCGGCTTCGCTTTGGCGAGCGCGATCAACTCCTTTACCGATTTCGCCGGCACCGACGGGTGCACCGTCAATACGTTCGGGTTCATGGCGATTCTTGAAATCGGCGCGAAATCGCGCAGCGCATCGTATGGCAGCTTGCTGATCATGCTCGGGTTGATCGCGAGCGAGTTCTGTGTTATCAGCAGCGTGTAGCCGTCCGGCGCGGACTTTGCGACAAGGTCGGCGCCGATAACACCGCTCGCGCCGGCCCGATTATCGACCACCACCTGCTGGCCGAGCGCCTCGCCGAGTTTCTGGGCCATGAGGCGTCCAAGAATATCGCTCGTGCCGCCGGGCGACGAGGCAACCACCAGCCTGATGGCCCGGATCGGGTAAGCCTGCGCTGAGCCTGTCGAAGGGGTCTGGGCCGCTGCGGCCGCCGCGTAACAGAGCGGCGCTACGAGTAACCCTGCGAACCACGAAAGCTGCTTCATGACGGCCCTCCACCCATGGATTCCGTATTTCAAGCGCGCGGCGCGGCCGACGTCGCCTTATTGTCCCTTCACCCTTCGCTGCTCACCGCTGACCGCTCACTGTTCACCGTTTTGGCGTGAATACCGCGATTATATTCTCGAACGCCGAAGGAGGGCTGGCGCCTGATTGGTATACTTGTGAATATCGTAACGGCGAAGATCCATTCCACTGACCTCGGGTGCAACGATGACGACAATCAAGAAGAAACTGCTGCTGCCGGAGACGATGGCGCGTACCGGTTGGGATTTTGTGAAGAGCCGCGACGACGTCGAGGCGATCGCGTTCTCTCCCACTGCTCCGACGCCGGAATTTCGGGCGCTGCTCCGCGATGCCGACGGTGTTGCGCTCACGTCCACGCCTTTGCGCGCGGCCGATATCGAGGCCGCTCCCCGATTGCGCGCCGTTGGCCGCATCGGCGTGGGCTACGACGCGGTGGACGTGCAGGCGTTGAGCCGCCGCGGCATACCGCTCATGACCTGCGGAACCGACAATTCGCCCACCGTCGCCGAGTACGCGATGTTCATGATGCTTACACTGTGCAAGCGCGGCGCGGCCATGGATGCCCTGGTACGGCAAGGCCGCTGGTCCGAGCGCTACGCCGCGCCTACCACCGAACTGCTCGGCAAGACCGTGCTGATCGTCGGCTTCGGCCGCATCGGAACGCGTATCGCCAAACGCTGTCTTGCGATGGAGATGAGAGTTGAGGTGTACGATCCATATGTTTCGGCGGAAGCGATACGCTTGGCAGGGTGCGAACCGGTTGCGGATCTCGACGCCGCGCTGCCTCGCGCCGATTTCGTCACCATTCACTGCCCCAAGACGCCCGAGACCGCGGGCATGTTCGATGCCGCACGGCTTGCGCGCATGAAGCCCTCAGCCCGGTTCATCAACACCGCGCGCGGCGGTCTGGTCGACGAAGCCGCGCTTTACGCCGCGCTCGCCGCGGGCAAGCTCGCCGGCGCGGGAATCGACGTCTTCGATCGGGAGCCCCCGCTTACCGACAACCCGCTGTTCACGCTGCCGAACGTCATCGTCGCGCCGCACATGGCCGGCAACTCGCGCGAATCGCTCGATCGCGCGGCACTGACCGTCACACGCAATCTGCTGAGCGTGCTGGACGGCGCGCCGAACCGCGAATACGTGGTCAATCCGGAAGCGCTCTGACGGTCAAAAGCCGTGAGAGCGGGAGAGCGGGAGAGCGGGAGAGCGGGAGAGCGTCAGGGCGGGAGCGCGCGAGGGCGAAGTAAAACACTTGCTCGATTTCCGCTCTCCCGACCTCCCGACCTCCCGACCTCCCGATCTGACGCTCTCACGAATCACTGGATCGTGAGTCCGGCGAGCTTGATCGCCTGGCTGAAGCGCCCGTACTCCGCATTGATGAACCGCAACATCTCCTCCGGCGTGCTCGTCATCGGCTCCGCGCCCTGGCGCTCGAACATTTCGCGCGTCGTCGGATTGTTCATGACCTTGATCAGGGACGAGTAGATCTTGTCGAAAAGCGGTTTCGAAATGCCCTTGGGCGCCATCATGCCCGTCCAGCCCGTCGAGACGAAGCCCGGCACGCCCGATTCGGCGATGGTCGGGACATCGGGCAGCAGCGGCGAGCGTTTCTCTCCCCCGACCCCGATCGGCCGCACGCGACCCGCGCGGATCTGGCCCATGACCGATGGTCCCGGCACGATCGTGAGGTGAGACTCGCCTGCAGCCACATTGGTTACCGACGTACCGCCTTTATAGGGGATATGGTGCAGATCGATGCCGGCCATGTGCGTGAACAGCACGCCCGCGAGATGACTCTGGAAGCCGGAGCCGGCATTCGCCATGTTGAGCTTGCCCGGGTTGGCCTTGGCGTAGGCGATCAACTCCTTGACGCTGTGGAACGGCATGTTCGGGTTCACGACCAGAACGTTTTGAGTCAGCGCGGTCAGCGTGAGCTGCGCAAAGTCCCTGGTCGGATGATAGGTGAGGTTTTTGTAGACCTGCGGCGAAACCACTTGCATCGCGGTCGATGAGACGAGCAGCGTGTAGCCGTCGGGGGCTGCGCGCGAGGCGATTTCGGCGCCGATGGTACCGCCGGCGCCGCCGCGATTGTCTACGATCACCTGCTTGCTCCACTCGTCCGTAAGCCGCGCCGCGAGTATCCGGCCCAAGGTGTCCACCGAACTGCCCGTCCCCTGGGCAACGATGAGCCGCACGGGCTTGCTGGGGTAAGTCGCCGCGGGTTCGCTCGCTGACACGATCCCCAAGTGCAGACAGCATGCGGCAGCCGCTGCGCATGCGAATGCCGCTCCTGGCGCGCGTTGCGTTTCATTTTTCCGGTTTGTCTGATGTTCGATATGCTGTCGGTTTCCCATTTTTTACCTCTCCCTTGCGTGATTGTACTCTAGCGCCGGTTTTGCATTAGGAGTTTGTCGGGGCTAAGTCCGACAAACTCCTAGCACTTCCCGCGCGGCGCGGATCCCGCTCTGCAGCGCGCCCGCGACGGTGCCGTACTCGCCCTCGAAGTCCGTCGCTTCGCCGCCGAAGAAGAGCGTGTTTCGCAGAGGCGCTGCAAGCGCCTGCCGCGCGCCGCCCCCGCCGACCGTCACGTAACTGTAAGCTCCGCGCGCGAACGGATCCTGCTGCCAGTCGTGGAACCACGCCGTTTCGAATTGGGCATCGATGTCCGCCCGCTTGCCGAAGACGGATTTCAGGCTCGTCACAGCTTTCCGGATGATGTCCGATGTTCCGGTACCCGTCAAACGGGCCGCTCTCGGACCGCCCGCCCACGCGATCAGCAGCGGCGCCCGCGCCGGCAGCGCCGTCCAGAAGGTCGGGAACGCCGCCCGGGGCGTATGAAAGAAAGAGATGTCCTGGTAGCGCGCGTCGTCCAGCGTTTCCCAGAAGGCGCTGCGAAACCGCAGGGCGACTTTGTGTGCCGGACCGGAAGCGAGCCGCTTCAGCGCCCGCTCTTTTTCCTGCAGCGCCGGAATGAAGCGCACCGCGCCCGGCGCCGCCGACCGGGCCTGTAGCACGCCGAGCGGCAATGTGATGATGGCGCGGGACGCCGACGCGCGGAAGGGCGCGCCGCGAGAAGTGCCCTCGACCTCCACCGATCCACGCTGCCATCGCACCGTGCGAACGATGGTCTGCAACTGCAGCCGGGCGCTGCGGCCGTCAAGCGAAGCGGCGAGCGATGCCAGCAGCGCGCCATAGCCGCCGCGCGGTCGGGAGGGCCCGGATTCATCCGCGCCTTCACCGGCCCATTGCTCGGCGATCGCCCGGGCGCTCACGCGCGCCGGATCGGCCGCTTCGTAACCTTGTGCCCGCATCCGGGCGAAAGCACGCGCCTCTTCGGACAGCCCGTGCCGCCCGCGAGCGAGAAACGTTGCGAAGGAAACGTCCTTCTTCTGGAGCGCGTCCGCGTGCCGCCGCAGGACGCCCCGGACCTCCGCGAAGACGCCGTCTTCCCTCGGCCGGAGCTTTCCGCGCTGCACGGTCAAGCGAACGATCGGCGCATCGACGGCCGTGACGCCGGCCTTCCGCAGCAAGGAAAACGTCGCGGCGGGACGGCCGTGGATGAACTCAGCGCCGAGCTCGACGGGAACCGGCAGCCCGGGCTCGTGCCGCGTCCAGACGCGCCCCCCGATGCGGTCGCGCGCTTCAAGCACGAGGACCGACTGTCCGCACCGCGCGAGTTCCGCGGCAGCAGCCAGTCCGGCGGCGCCGGCGCCGATGATTACGACATCACGCATCACTCCTTGGGAATGCCGGCGGCGGCAATGAGCTTGCCGAAAAGCTCGCTTTCATTTCGGGTATATGCGCTTAGCTCGGCCGGGCCGCCGGCCACGACTTCGGCGCCGACCTCCGTCAGACGCTGCGTCGTGTCAGGCTGCTTCAGCGCCCAGGCCACATCAGCGGTCAGTTGATCGACGATCTGCTTTGGCGTGCCGGCCGGGCCATACATGCCCATCCAGCTCGCGACATCGAACCCGGGATAGGCCTTTGCTACGGGCGGCACGTTCGGCAGCACCGAGGAGGGCGTGGCCGTCGATACGCCGAGCGCGCGCAGTTTCCCCGACTGCACGTGGCCCAGTGAGCCCACCACGTTGTTGAACTGCACTTGCACCTGGCCGCTGATGAGATCCAGCAGGGCCGGCGCGGCGCCCTTGTACGGCACATGAACAAGCTTGATGCCCGCGCGGGACTCCAGCAGCACCATGCCGAGGTGCTGCAAACCGCCGACGCCGGAACTCGCGTAACTCAGCGTCCCCGGCTGCTGCTTCGCCAGCCGCACGAGATCCTGGACCGTTCTGGTCGGCAGAGCGGGATGGGCGACCAGCACCATGCAGGATTTGACCATGAACGAGGCCGGCACGAGATCGCGCTCGTAATCGTAGAGCAGCGTCTTGCGCAGATGGGGGTAGACGGTCAGCGGACCGCTGTTGCCGAAGAGCAGGGTGTAGCCGTCGGGCGCCGCCTTGACGACAGCCTGCGTCCCGATCGCGCCGCCGCTGCCCCCACGGTTTTCGACGACGACTTGCTGACCCCATTTGCCCGCGAGCTTTTGCGCGGTGAGGCGCGCAACGGTGTCGACCGGCCCTCCTGCCGCGTAGGGCACGATCAAACGCACCGGCTTGCTGGGGTAGGTTTGGGCCAGCAACTCATGTGCAGGCAGCAGCGTCGCGCACAGCGCCAGCGCTCGTGCAGCCAGGTGTTTCTTGTTCATGGGTCCTCCTGTTGAGTCTTGCATAATAGATGGCAATCCATTTGCGCCGCGAATCGGGCTCATGAACTCCCACACCACCCCGTCAGCTTCGCTGACACCCCGCCCGGCCCGACACGATGCAGCGTGTCTGGCGTTCGCCGGCTCGGACACGCGCAGGCGTGTCCTTCGAAACCCCGGACTCACCCTCGTGAGAGGAGGGGACATGAGTTTTCTCCCCTCCCTTATCAAGGAGGGGTGCCGCCTATGGTGGCGGGGTGGTCGAACTCCCCGTCCTTGTCAAGGAGGGGTGCCCACGAAGTGGGCGGGGTGGTCGAACTCCCCGTCCTTGTCAAGGAGGGGTGCCCACGAAGTGGGCGGGGTGGTTGCCGTTTCAGCACCGCATCACCGCAGTCGCCTTGTCTATTTCGCGAGGCCGATATCGCCCAGCACGGCCTTCATTTCCGCATAGTCCTGATCGAGATCTTTCTTGAACGCCGCGCCGGCGAGGAACGCATCGGCCCAGACGTTCTTCTCCAGGTCGTCCTTCCATTCCGGCGCTTCGGTCGCTTTGCGCAGCGCGCCTTCCCAGTAAGCCGTGTGCTGGGCCGTCAGCCCTTTGGGGGCGAAGATGGCACGCCAGGCGCCGAACACGTGGCTCACACCCTGCTCCTTCCACGTCGGGACAGCGGCGAGTGGGCCCGTCATGCGCCGGTCCGCTGTGATCGCAACCACGCGCAGCCTGCCGGCAGCCACGTGACCCGCGACGTTGCCGGCGGCCGTGGTGACGAGGTCGATGTGGCCGCCCATCAGATTCGGGATCGCGTCGGCCGAGCCCTTGTAGGCGACGACCTTCAGATCGCGCGCGTTGCCGCCGATCGTTTTCATCAGCAGGCCGGCGGCGATATGGTTATGGCTGCCCAGCAAGGGGGAGAATCCTATGGTGACCGACTTCGAATCCTGGCGCAGCCGCGCGACGAGATCCTTGCCGGTCTTGATGGGCGAGTCCGCGCTGACTGCGAACACAGTGTAGTCGTTGAACAGCGAGGCAACCGGCGTGAGATCGGTATGATGCAGCTTGCTCGCCCCGGTGATGTGGTTGGTGAGCAGCGCCGGCCCGGCGACGACCAGGTAGTGCGGGTCCCCGGCGTGCTGCTGCACGTAGGTGTAGGCTATGCTGCCGCCCCCGCCCGCCTTGTTCACCACGGTGAGTGTGGACGGCAGGATCTTGTTCATCGTCCAGATACGTTCGACGGTGCGCGCGGTCTTGTCGTTGCTGCCGCCCGGCGGATTCGGGACCACGAATTCGACGTTCTTCTGGGGCGACCAGTTCTGCGCGCCCGCCACGGCGGCCGCGCCGGCGAGCGTTAGCGCCATCAGGTTTTGTGCAAATGTCATGTTTATCTCCGTTTAGCTGCGATCAGGCGCCGTGCCCGGCGTGTACGCCCGGCGTCCATCAGATCCTGCAGGCATCCGACCCGCAGCCGAGCTCCCGGTCGGCATCGGCCAGCAGCCGGTCGAACGTTTCCGGCACGCGGATGACGCGTCCCAGCACTTGCGGACCGGTAGCTTGCAGCCAATAGGCGTGTGTCGGATGCGAACCGCCCGCTATGATGAACACGATGTTCTCGGGCTTCAACGTGATAGGCCAGGGATCGTGCTTGATGCTTACCCGCGTGATCGGATTGGAATCGATTTCGAACCACGAAAAAGCGCCGCCGCGCCGCAAGTGCTCCAATGGAATCTTTGAGTGCTCCCAGAGAAATTC
>MERI01000042.1 GCA_001772005.1 Betaproteobacteria bacterium RIFCSPLOWO2_12_FULL_62_58
CATCGCCGAGCAGTTGGTAAGTGGGGCAAGTCGCGGTGCAGAAGCCGCAGTGGACGCACTTGCGCAGGATTCCATCAGCCTCGCGTCCTTCGCGGGTATCCCTTATGAAATCGGCGAGTTGGGTCTGCATCGCGAGCGGCGCTATCGAAGCGCGTCGAAAACCTTCTTGCGGTATTCGACCACGAACTGAAGCGTGCGCAGGATCGGGTGGTGTTCGGGGACCGCGGCGGAAACGATTTTCTTGTCGCTGAGATCTTCCATGATCTCGCGCATCAGGTCAGACACCAGCAGCACCTTGCGGCCGGCGAGGGTCGGGTGATTGACGCGGCTCGCGAAGGCAAAAATCGCGATCTGTTCGATTTCGTCCGGCAAGTCGAGCCCGGGAAAAAGGCCGGGAATATAGCGGAGGCCCGCGTCGAATTTTTTTCTGAAGCTTCGCTCGCGTTTTTCCCAGCTTTCCGCGTCCATGGACGGCTCGATATGCACCAGGTGCCGCCTGACCGGATCAAGCGCAACGATGTCGAGTTCACATTCGTATCCCCCCTTGGTGCGCCTGCCGACCGCGATGTTCCGGCGTACGAAGTAGCCGCGGTATTCGTACCACTCGGCGACCAGTTGTTCGAGAAAGTTGTTTGCCATAGTCTGCGTTACATCCAGTCATACATGCGACCGCGGTTAAGAATCCCTGACGGGTCGAACGTCCGTTTCAGGCGTTGGTGAATTTTCTTCAGCGCCGGCGGCAACGGGTGAAACACGCCCGCCGACTTGTCGCCTTCGCGGAAGAGTATGGCATGTCCGCCGCCGAAAGCGGCGGCATCGCGCACCGTTTTTGCGTCCGCGTCGGATTTGAGCCACCGCAACGCCCCGCCCCATTCGATAAGCTGCAGCCCTGCGAGGTTGAGGGGTGGAGTAGTGGATTTGAGTGACAGCCGCCACAACGGGTTCGGCTGCCGGAAGAAATCGAGCTGGTGTTCACGCAGGCTCTGCCAGAATGACGCGCCGGCGACGACTTCCTCGCCCCCCAGTTTCTCGCGCGCGGCGCGCACCGCCGCAGCGGCGCCGGAGAGCCGCACGTAGAGCAGCTGGTCGAAATAACACGTCGCGGACAGCGGCAGCGGCTTGCCGGCCCATTCGTTCATCAGCGCGATCGCTTCGGCCTGCGTCTGCTCGCGGCGCAGCGTGATTTCCGCAACCGGCAGCGGCAGCGCCTTGAGCGAGACTTCGAGAATCACGCCCAGGGTGCCGAGAGAACCCGCCATCAGCCGCGATACGTCATAGCCGGCGACGTTCTTCATGACCCGGCCGCCAAACCTGAGATCGGACCCCCTGCCGTCGAGCAGGCGCACGCCGAGCACCAGATCGCGTATCGCTCCGGCATAGGCGCGACGCGGGCCGGAAAGCCCCGCTGCCACGCAACCGCCGAGGGTTGCCATCCTATTTTCTGGCGATGCCGGCACAACGTTCCCCTCTCCCGCGCCCGGGAGAGGGGCTAGGGGTGAGGGCAGGAAGCCGAAGTGCGGCGGCTCGAAGGAAAGCATCTGGCCTTTCTCGCGCATCGCCGCCTCGATTTCCGCCAGCGGCGTGCCGGCACGCGCAGTGATCACCAGTTCGGTCGGCTCGTAATCGACGATGCCCCGGTAGCCGGACGTATCGAGGATGTCGCCGCGGATCTCGCCGCCATAGAAATCCTTGGTGCCGCCACCGCGAATGCACAGGGCGCGATGCTGAGACGCCGCCTCGCGTATCGTTGCCGCGAGATTGTCAATGATGTCTTGCAAAGCTTGGATCAAAAGCTGAACCACGAAGGGCACAAAGGACACGAAGGGCCTGACCAACTATTTCCTTTCACTTTTCCTTTGTGTCCTTAGTGTCCTTTGTGGTTAAGAATCTTGGCTTCCTTAGCGGCTTTGGCGTACCCCTCAAGTACCCGTCAAGCGGGTATTGAGAAGAAGGGGTATTGAAAAGAATCTTGACGGTTAATCAGAACCGCGGCAGGTCGGGGAATTTGTCCTGGCCGCCGTGCACATGCATGCGGCCGAGCTCGGCGCAGCGCACGAGCGTCGGCACCGCCTTGCCGGGATTGAGCAGTGTGTGCTCATCGAACGCGCGCTTCACGCCGTGGAAGGTTTCGAGTTCGGGCGCGCGGAACTGCACGCACATCGAATCGATCTTCTCGACGCCGACGCCGTGCTCGCCGGTGATCGTGCCGCCGACCTCTATCGACAGTTTGAGAATCTTCGCCCCGAATTCTTCCGTTTTCTGCAGCTCGCCGGGTTGATTGGCGTCGTAGAGGATCAGCGGATGGAGGTTGCCGTCGCCGGCGTGGAACACATTCATGCAGCGCAGGCCGTATGCCTTCGACAGGTCGGCAATCGCATTGAGCACGCGCGGCAGCGCCTTCTTGGGAATGGTCCCGTCCATGCAGTAATAGTCGGGCGAAACCCGGCCGGCGGCGGGGAACGCGGCCTTGCGCCCGGCCCAGAACTTGTAGCGCTCGGCTTCGCTCTGGGAAACGCGAACTTCAGTCGCGCCGTTGGCGTGCATCATGGCTTTCATGCGCTCGATTTCCTCGGCGACTTCTTCCGCGTTGCCGTCGGACTCGCACAGGAGGATGGCCGCGGCGTCGAGCGGGTAGCCGGCATTGACGAAAGGCTCGACCGCTCCCGTTGTAATCTTGTCCATCATTTCGAGGCCGGCGGGAATGATGCCCGCGGCGATGATGTTCGCCACTGCGTGGCCGGCTTTGGCGACATCGTCAAACGCCGCCAGCACGCATTGCGCGCGCTCGGCAGTGGGCAGCAGCTTGACGGTGACTTCGGTGATGACCGCGAGCATGCCTTCCGAGCCGGTCATCAGCGCGAGCAGATCGTAGCCGGCAGCATCGAGCCCACCGCCGCCGATCTCGAGCAATTCGCCCTCGATCGTGCAGGCGCGAAGCTTAAGGATGTTGTGCACGGTGAGACCGTATTTCAGGCAATGCATGCCGCCCGCGTTTTCCGCGACGTTGCCGCCGATCGAGCAGGCGATCTGGCTCGAAGGATCCGGCGCGTAATAAAGACCATGGGGCGTTGCCGCCTCCGAGATGGCGAGGTTGCGCACGCCCGGCTGCATGCGTGCGGTACGCGCCTGCGGGTCGATTTCCAGGATGCGCATGAACTTGGCGAGGGAGAGCAACACTCCAGTGGCAAGCGGCAGCGCGCCGCCGGAAAGCCCGGTGCCCGCGCCGCGCGCCACCACCGGCACGCGCAGATCAAAGCAGGTCCTGAGGATACGCTGAACTTGCGCTTCGTTTTCCGGCAGGACCACCACCATCGGCACCTGGCGGTAGGCGGACAGCCCGTCGCATTCGTAGGGTTTGACGTCTTCCTGCTGGAACAGCACGACACGCTCGGGCAGGAAGGCACGCAGCGCAGCGACGACCTCGCGCTGGCGGATGAGGTCAATGGGGGCAGTTGCGACCACGGCGCTCATATCGGCATTCTAGCAAACGGCAAAGCAGACTGGCTTGTCTTCAGCACACGGAGTTTCTTGCTGAAATGCGTGACAGCAGCGCGTGCATCGCGGAAACCCAACCACCCCGGCAGCTTGGCTGCCACCCCTCCTTGGAAAGGAAGGGAGAATTCTTCCGTCCTCGATGGTTTGTTTAACAGGCGACAGGGATCAAGCGCGCAGTTTTACCGTTCGTTGCCGGCTCTTTTTCGCCTCGGTCTGGACTGAGCCGGCGTTTGGCAGCGCGTTCACCGCAGCCAGTGCATCTCGGAGCTCTTCTATGCCCTCTGGCGATAGCGGCGCTTGCGGCGGAAGCGGGGCCCCGACGTCATAGCCCTGAAGCTGAAGCCCGCCTTTGATGCAAGCCGCGAGATTGTATTTCGCAAAAGCCTGGTTGAAAGCCCAGAGACTGCGTTGCAGCTCCATGGCCCGCTGCCAGTCGCCACGGTGGCAAACTTCGTAAAGCTCAACGCTGTGCCGGGGAATGAGACAGGCGGGGCCCGCCATCCATCCGACGCCGCCAATGAGCATGACGCAGGCCGGGATATGTGCGGAAGCCGAGAACACCTTCATTCGCCCGCCGACGCGATTGATGATCGACAGCAAGCGCCCGGTATTGAACGAAGCGTCCTTGATATAACGGACGTTCGGAATGTGGCTCAGACGGTCGATCACGGGCAGACTTAAATCCGATCGCTGAAAGTTCGGATTGGTGTACAGCACAACGGGTAGCGTGACGGCTTCGGCGAGCGCCTTGAAGTAGGCGAAGACGCCTTCATCAGTCACCGGGAAGTACGCCTCCAGGATGGCCAGAATACCATCGCAACCGAGCTGCTCCATCTCGCGCGCCTGAAATACGCCATCGGCGATCGTCGTGGCGGCCACGCCTGCCACGACGGGGACCCGCTTCTTCGCTGCCTTGACGACTATCTCAACGATTCGTCTTCGCTGAGGCCACGTGAGGTAGGCGAATTCGCCCGTAGAACCGAGAGGTGTCAGTCCGTGTACGCCGGCCTTGATGAGATCGTCGCAGAGTTGCGCGAGAACGTCGCTCTTGACTTCGCCGGTTTCGCTGACCGGCGACACGAGATAGGGGAAGACGCCGTGAAACGTGTCTATGGCCATTGCGATGGTGTGCGCATATGTTTTTCTGGTGATGAGGTGCCGGGGCTTCTATCCACGTTTTGGCCGAGCCCACATTTCCTCTTGTGGCGGCCTGTGCCCGAGAAGGGCAGGTGTTGTCGAATGAACTGCACGCGGAGCCCCCGTAAATGGCATAGGGTCCGTATTTTCGAGGCGGTAAAAAACCGTCTCCTCGTCTGCTTCAGGCGACGCTCCCAGAACCGAAGCCCCGGACACGGTAACTATTCTGACAAAGCCGTAACCCGATGTAAACCGCTGGAGCAGGCAAGGTGTAGCCAGAATTGTAGCTTGATACGGTTCGGAAACCCGTTCTTGAGATCTTCGTGGCCGCAGGAGAACACGGCGCGCGCAGCAGGTTGTTGATTTATCAAGCAGTCGATTTCATTTGGTGCTGGTTGGCTCGCCGGGCTGCGTCCTGGCGGCGCGTTCATCGTAGAATGAGTACGGCGGCTGGTGAGCCGCAATTTTTCCGGAGGGCGAGAAATGGCTAACAGGGTATTGATGATCTGCGTCCTTAGCATGGTGCTGGGGTTGTTTCAGCCTATTTCCGCGGTCGCCGCCTCGAAGGAGGAAATAGACGCCGAAGTTCAGGAGGCGATCGAAAATTTCTACAAGCACACCAGCGCCGGCAAGCGGCTCGCGCAGAAGGCAGCCGGCATGCTGGTATTTCCCAGTGTGTTCAAGGCCGGCATCGGCATCGGCGGCGAGTATGGGGAAGGCGCCTTGCTCGTCAGGGGCAATACCGTGGCGTACTACAGCACCGCTGCCGCCTCGATCGGCTTCCAGCTCGGCGCCCAGGTCAAATCGCAGGTTGTGCTGTTCATGAATCAGAAAGTGCTGGATAGCTTTCGCAAGAGCCAGGGCTGGCAGGCGGGCGTGGACGGGAGCGTGGCGCTCGCCACGCTTGGCGCGGGCGGCGAGATCAATACCGACACCATGAAGGAGCCCATCATCGGCTTTATCTTTTCCAACAAGGGGCTGATGTACAACCTGACTTTCGAGGGCTCGAAGATCACCCGCATCGAGCGGTGATGGGCACGGATTCGGGCTTGTTTCGTAATGGCAGGGGCTCTCAGTCTCCGTAAGCGTCCGGAGGAGCTATGCGCATTTTTCCCTGGGCGCTGACCGTTTCCCTATTCGCGATGTCGATCGCGACATGGCCTGCGGCCGATCTCGGCACGATATCCGACCCGCAGATCGAGCGCATGATTGAAAGCCTGGGAACAAATGACACGGAACGGGGTAGCATCAGGAAGCGGCTTACCGGATGGAAAGAACTGTTGGCGTCTCCGAAAAACAGCAGCCTGGGAGATTTGGAGAAACTCAAGCTCGTCAACGATTTCATGCACGAGACGCCGTTTTACTGCGATCCGGTGATGTGGTGCATGGAGGACTATTGGGCAAAACCGGTCGAATTTCTTGCCAATGATGGCGGCGATTGCGAGGATTTCGCGATTGCGAAGTACTTCAGCCTAAGAGGGCTGGGGGTTCCGGACGCGAAACTACGCATCGTATACGCCGTGTATCAAAGAGGCGGACCGGGTGGATTCACCGGCGCCCACATGGTGCTGGCCTATTATCAGACGCCCGACGCCGACCCGCTCATTCTCGACAACATCAACCACTCCGTCCTGCCGGGTTCCAACCGGCCCGATCTGATCCCCATATTCAGCTTCAACAGCGCTGGCTTGTGGTCGGCAAAGGAGCAAAAGGGACGCGTCCAGCCGACCGACCACTATCGCGCGTGGGGAGACCACTGGCGGCAGGTTCAGGCCAATAATCCACTGCGTTCCATCTCGCCGGAGCAGCGCAAGGCCCCTGAATGTCAGGGCCTCATCGGGCGATCGCCGTGGTGCCGATAGGCGTGATGCTTCGGCGGCTGTCGGCTGCCAGGCGCGCGACGAGCGAAGACTTGCGCGCGTTTACCGCTCGCTCGTCGCAGCGCCGCAGCCGACGGCGCTACCGATGTTTGGAGACGACGAAATCCGTGTCCGGGTTGCTCGGCCAGCGCAGATGCACGGTGTGCAGACCCCCGGCGCCGACATTTACCCGACGAGTCTGTGTCTTGCCCTCGTAGGTTGCGGATACGGTGTATTGTCCTTCCGGCAGCTTCGCCATGAAAAACGGGCCGTCCGCGAGGTGCTCGAGGAGCTTGTTGCCTTTTGCATCCGCGAGTACGACGTTGACGTCGGCCAGGTAGTTGCCCTCGACCAGCGTGAACAGGAGCTTGAGGTTGAAGTTCTTCTGCCGCGCCAGGAGCTGCTCTTCAGCGTCCACACCGACGCCGCCGGACACATAGGTGATTCCGCCCCGCGTGATTTCCCCGGAGGCCGCCGCCCAATGACTGCTGACGGCAAACACGAGACCCGCAAGGGCGATGGAAGCGATTTTCCGCATGACTGGTACCTCCTTGTCGAAGAAGAACAGTGCGCGATTACGCATGGGGACAAGGAGCAATCATCATGCCTGAGGAGGCGGTTGGGAGAAGAATCAAGGAGTTGATGCACAAACCCGTCTGCATGCAGCGAGCGGCCGGGAATCGAACATGTCGCCTGGGGGCGACGCTGCGGCGCTTACTGCCGCGAATCGGCTGATTTGCCGGTCTTTTTCATGTCGCGGTTCCGCGACAGATCGATGCGGGCCGATGCCGCGCCGCTGTGAAAACCGGGTTACCTGATCACCTTGCCCGGGTTGAGCAGGTTCCGCGGGTCGAGCGCTTGCTTGATCGCGGCCATGACCGGGACCGCTGCGCCGTGCTCGGCGTCGAGGAAGTCCAGCTTGCCGATGCCGATGCCGTGCTCGCCGGTACAGGTGCCGCCCATCTTGAGCGCGCGTATCACGACGCGCTTGTTGATTGCTTCCGCTTCCGCGATGTCCGCCGGGTTGCCGGGATCGATCAGGACCACGAGATGGAAGTTGCCGTCGCCGACATGGCCGAAAAGGGCGATCGGCATCGAAGCTTTCGCGATGTCAGCGTTGGATTCGGCGATGCATTCGGCGAGCCGCGAGATCGGCACGCACACATCCGTGGAAAACGCCCGGTTGCCGGGTCGCAGCTGCCGGCAAGCGGGATAAGCGTCGTGACGCGCCTGCCACAGCCGCGTGCGGTCTTCCTGCTGGATCGCCCATTCGAAATCCAGGCCGCCCAGTTCCTTCGCGATCTCCTGCACGGTCTGCGCCTGCTCGGCGACGCTCGCGGCGGTGCCGTGGAATTCGCAGAACAGCATCGGCGCTTCGCGCAGGTTCAGCCTGCTGTAACGGTTGACCGCCTTGATGGTGAGCGCATCCAGCAGCTCGCAGCGTGCGATCGGCACGCCCAACTGTATCGTCTGGATCACGGTGCGCACCGCGGCATCCACCGACGGGAAAGCGCACACCGCCGCCGACACCGCTTCCGGCTGCGGATAAAGACGAAGCGTGATTTCGGTGATGACTCCGAGGGTGCCTTCGCTGCCGACGAAAAGCCGCGTCAGATCGTAGCCGGCGGAAGACTTGCGGGCGCGGCCGCCGGTGCGGATCACGCGGCCATCGGCGAGCACCACGGTGAGCCCCAGCACGTTTTCTTTCATCGTGCCGTAGCGCACGGCGTTGGTCCCCGAGGCGCGTGTTGCGGCCATGCCGCCCAGTGTCGCGTCAGCCCCGGGGTCGATGGGGAAGAAAATGCCGGTGCCGTCGAGATGATTGTTGAGCTGCTTGCGCGTGACGCCGGGTTCGACCGTCGCGTCGAGGTCGTCGACATTGACGGCGTGGATGCGGTTCATGCGGGTGAAGTCGACGCTCAAGCCGCCGTGTATGGCCAGCACATGGCCTTCGATCGAGCTGCCGGCGCCAAACGGAATGAGGGGAACGTTGTACTGGCCGCCCAGCCTCACGATCTCGACGACTTCTTCAGTCGTTTCCGGAAACACCACGGCGTCGGGCGGAGCGAGCGGGTGCGCAGATTCATCCTTGCCATGGTGCTCGAGTACAGCGGAGGAGGTTGAAACGCGTTCGCCCAGCCGCGCCTGCAGCGCCGCAAGCAGGTTTGCGGGGAGCGGCTTGCGCAATTCGGAGCGGGGCTCGGGGCGGTTCATGAATCAGCGGCCTATTTGGCCACCTCGTGGTTGGCCATTCTCTCGAGCGCCCGCACCAGCGCCGAGTGGTCCCATTTGGCGCCGCCGTTGGCAACGCACGAGTTGAATAGTTCCTGCGCGGTCGCGGTATTCGGCAGACTCAGCCCCATGGCTCTGGCGCCCGAGAGCGCAAGGCTGAGGTCCTTTTGGTGTAATTCGATCCTGAATCCGGGATCGAAAGTGCGCTTGATCATGCGCTCGCCATGCACTTCGAGGATGCGCGAAGCGGCGAATCCACCCATCAGCGCCTGGCGCACCTTGGCGGGATCTGCGCCAGCTTTGGACGCGAACAACAGCGCTTCACCCACCGCCTCGATGTTGAGCGCGACAATGATCTGGTTACACACCTTGCAGGTCTGGCCGTCGCCGTTGCCGCCGACCAGCGTGATGTTC
>MERI01000043.1 GCA_001772005.1 Betaproteobacteria bacterium RIFCSPLOWO2_12_FULL_62_58
GGCGTAGGTTGGGGTACGCGCAGCGTTCCCCGACATCCGCTGAGCGTCAGGTAGCCACCGATGCGGCAACCTGACCTACACTTTCTCAATGCGAGCGGCCTGAGGAATTCTGCATCGAAATAATGACTCACCACACTCGGGTGGGGATGGGGTAATTCTGTGATACACTTGCCTTACGTTGTATCACACGAGTTTGACCATGCCCAAGTCGCTGCGTCTGGGAACCGAGCTGGAGCAGGCCCTCGATCGCTACTGCATCGAGACCGGGGAGACGACAAGCGCCGTCATCCGGCAGAGCGTCGCCGAGTACCTCGTGCGCCGGAAAAAGAAGCAAAGCGCCCCGTCAGCCTGGGATCTGGGCAAGGACTTGTTTGGCGCCGACCGCTCGCCGGCGGGGCAAGGGAACGTCTCGGGACGGGTCAAGACGTTGATTCGCGGAAAGCTCCGTGCGAAGCATCCTCGTTGATACGGGACCGCTCGTCGCGCTCTTTCACGCGCGCGACCGGCATCACGAAGCTGCGAAAGCCATTCTCCAGTCGAATCCAGCGGCGCTGGTGAGCACCTGGCCCGTGATTACCGAAGCGTGTCACTTCCTGGGGCAGGCGGGAAAGCGTGCGCTTCTCGCTTTCATCCGGCGCGGCGGACTGCGTCTCGAAGGCCTGACCGTGGACGACGTGCCACAGATCGACGAGCTGCTCGTGCGCTACGAGAAAATGGATTTCGCCGACGCCACGCTCGTGCTGGCGGCGGAAAAGACCGGCATCTCGGAGATCTTCACGGTCGACCGGCGGGATTTCGAGACCCACAGGACCCGCTCCGGCCGGCGCTTCAGACTGCTGCTGGCGTAGGCAATGTGTCACCGCCAAGGGCGCGGAGAACGCCGATGAAAATAAGAGCCTTGCCTCTTAGCGCTTGTTCCCCGGATAAAGCGCTTCAATCTCTTTCGCCTCCGGCCGCAGGTTGTAGTCTTGAGCGAGGTCGCCATTACCGCAAGGGCTCTTGACCGTGATGAAGGTCGCAGGCCCATTGACCGGGCGCGAGCGATGGCGGGTATTGCGGGGGATGTGGATTAGCGTTCCTGGACCGACCACCCGGTCCTCATCGCCGAGCACGAAGTGCATCTGACCGGAGAGGATGACGGTGAACTGCTCCTCGTTCGGATGCTCGTGGAGCGGCGGCCCTTCACCTTCCGGCTTGGTTACAATGCCGAACTTCATGAATTCTCCGGGGACCGCGCCCGACTCGATTTTGGAATTGACTTTTGACTGCTTCTTCTCGAGTTCGTTGAGCTGATAGAACGGCATAACTCACTCCTTAAGTTTGGTGGTCAAATCGACCGGCATCGATCAAGAATCCTGCGGTTGTGGGTGGCGAACCAGATCATAGCGCAAGCAACACCGTTACCTCATGTCGCCGTAAAATTGCCCTATTATGCGTGACATCAAGGACCTGACGATCCTCCTCCTCCCTGGCCTCGGCGGGTCAGGTCCGGAGCACTGGCAGACGGCTTGGGGAAAGGCTTTTCCCAGCATGCAACGTGTCGAGCAGGCGGATTGGGAAAAGCCGGTCTATGCCGACTGGTCCGCACGTCTGACTGAGGCGGTGGTACGGGCCAGGCGCCCAATCGTGCTGGTGGCGCACAGCCTGGGCACGTCCCTCACCATGCGCTGGGCGTTCGAGCAGCCCGAGCACGCAAAGAAGGTGGCGGGCGCATTCCTCGTTGCGCCGACCGACCGGGACCGCTTCGACGCTTCGCCCAGCTCGCCGGTCCGCGGCTGGGGACCCATGATCCTCGAGCGCCTGCCCTTTCCGTCGATGGTGCTCGCGAGCCGCAACGACGATCGGGTGTCCTTCGAGCGCGCCGAAGTCTTTGCCAGGGCGTGGGGCTCGACGCTGGTGGACGCCGGCAACCTGGGCCATATGGGGAGCGCAGCGAAACTCGGGCTCTGGCCGTTCGGGCTCCTCTACTTCGGGCAGTTCGTCGGCTCGCTTGATGAGGCGTGACTGATACGTCGTGACTGATGCGGCGTGACTGATGCGGCGGGCAGAGCAATGAGCCTGGCCCCTTTGAATCCTTATGAGCCTGGCCCCTTTGAATCCCAGAGCGGCGCAACAAAATAGATCCCCTCGCCCCCGATCACGGGGGAGAGGGTTAGGGTGAGGGGCCATAGAACCTCATTTTGCGGGGAGTGAAGCGCAATCTCGACTACCAGGGAGGAAACAATCATGGCAAGACTGACATCTATCACCGGCAAGAGCCAGGTGCCCGTGGAGCATCACCCGATCGTAGACGCCATCGTCGAGAGCCGCGGCGCGGTGCAGGGGCCGTTCACGATGTTCCTGCATTGTCCGCCGCTCGCCGGCCGCCTCGCGCATCTCGGCGCCTACGTGCGCTTCGAGGGCAAGCTCGACAAGCGGGTGCGCGTGCTCGCCGCGATGACGGTCGCGCGGGAATTCGAGGCGGTTTACGTGTGGGGGGCCCAGACGGGCGCGGCGCGCCGCCAGGGCGTTCCGGAAGCAACCATCACCGCGATCCGCGAGAAACACTCGCGCGGCATGCCGGCGGACGACGCGCAAATCGTGGAGTTCACGCGAGATCTCGTCCGCAAGCACCGGGTGGACGCCGCGAGCATGAAGGCGCTGCAGCAGCGGTTCGGCGACGAGCAATTCATCGAGCTGACCGGGACGATCGGCTACTACAGCATGCTGGCGATGACGGTGAACGCCTGCGAGCTGGAGGCCGGTGCGGGGGCGGAGGTATTGCACCAGTAGCCATCTCAAAACTATGTCATTCCCGAGGAATCGGGAATCCATGCGGCGTCCGGGGCTTCGTTGGTGCGCGGCATGGGTCCCCGCTTTCGCGGGGACGACAGTTAAGCGTGACTGCGTTACGTAACGACCAATAGTGACTACCCGGAGAAAGCCATGCTGATAGTCGATTCGCAGATCCACATCTGGCAGAACGGCAAGATGAGCGCCCACCATCGCCAGATTCCGACTTATTCGGCCGATGATGCGCTGGCCGAGATGGCCTCGGCAGGGGTCGATTGTGCGGTGATCCATCCGCCCAGCGCGCTCGGCGAGGCGGTCAACGTTCTCGCCGTCGAGGCGGCGCGCCGGCACCCGGACAAATTCTGCATCCTCGGCCATTTCGACCTCGAAAGCCCGGATCGCGAGAACATCGTCGCCCATTGGCGCGAACGGCCGGGCATGCTCGGGTTTCGGTTTACCTTCAACCAGCCGCATCAGAAGGCTTGGTGGACCGACGGCTCGCTCGACTGGTTCTGGGCCGCATGCGAGAAGGCGGGACTGCCCATCGGGCTCCTGGCCGGCGGGCACATGGCGGCGCTGGCTAAAATCGCCGCGCGGCATCCGCGTCTGAAGCTGCACATCGATCACCTCGGACGCATGGGCGGCGTCGGCCGCGCGGGAACGGACGACGCAGCCTTTGCCGACCTTGGGGACATGCTCGCGCTCGCCAAATTCCCCAATATCGGGGTCAAGATGTCGGGCGCACCGAGCTATTCGAGCCAGCCCTACCCGTACCAGAACATCCACGGCTATTTGCGCCAGATCTTCGAGGCGTTCGGGCCCGAGCGCTCATTCTGGGGCACCGACATCACCCGCATGCCGTGTTCTTATCGGCAATGCGTGACGATGTTCACCGAGGAGTTGCCATGGCTGAAGGGCCGCGACCTCGAGCGGGTGATGGGTGGGGCCATTGTCGACTGGCTCGGGTGGAAGCGCCCCGCCGCTGCCTGATTTATCTGCCGCGAGCCTCAGTATGTCCTTGCGGTCAACCTCTGCAAACCTCGCCAGTTTCGAAACAGCGAGGTCTAACGGCTGCAAGACAAATATTCGCGCGCCTTCGATGCCTTTGAGCGAAAGGTGCATTGCGTCCCGATGCGCGTTTTCATGGAGCAAGGCGTAAGCCTCGTTGTAGTTTGCGTCGAAATATACGGACCTGGCCTTTCCTTCAGAGTCCCGGTAAATCACGGCCAGGTCCGAGGGAATCAGCAGCTTTCTGTCGAAAGCCGCGTCCACGTCGTCCGTCATCCGTGCTCCGGTGTGGAAGTGCATCGCGGCGCCACCAGCCAGGTACATGGTAAGCGGCTCCCGGCGAGAGACTCTTGCTGATCGCAGGAGTCGCCGGATCAGAGACTCGAATGCTTCGATGTAGGCCGGATCCGCCCGCTTACTGATCGCCAACTCGCGCATGCACCCTCCGTTCCCGGTCTATCATCGAGAAGAGTCTTGGAAAGTCCGGCTTGTACTTGCGATACCACGCCTCGTATTGCTCGACAGTGCTGGAGCCTGGAGACAGCGTTTCCGCGAGCGCGAGATAGGCGGAACGCTCGAATCCATGGTGTCCGGCAAGCATCACTGCGACGCCCGCAAGAAACTTCAGGTCACCAAATTGTTGCCAGAGTTCGGCATCCGGCGGGAAATGGGCGCAGAAATCGACGAAGGCCTTTTCTGTAACTCGATCTGAGGGCATCGCCTTGAAGCGGACTCCCCGAAGTTCCAGGGCGGTCGCAGCCGCCAGCAGCAGTTTCACGAACGGATCCCGGCGCTTCAGTTTGAGAAAGACTCGATTGCCCTTTGAATGCCGACTCAGCATTCCCAACGAAGACAACCGATCGAGCTCCTTTTGCAGGGAGGAAAGAGAAAGACCCGCCCCACGAGCAAGCTCGCGCAGATGGACGCCTGAATCGGGGCCCGAGCGCAATGCTTCAAGCAAACGGCCTCGCGCAGGGCCAACAAGCGTATGAACAGCGTCAGCGGATTGACTCATGCGGTATATTGTATCAAAAATTGATACATTAACAAAGGGCGCCTTCCCCCGCTTGCGGGGGAAGGTGGGGATGGGGGCATCCATTACTCGGAACGCTGTACTCACCTTCCCCCCTTGTGGGGGAAGGCTGGGATGGCGGGACATGGATGGGGGACATGAACGCCGAACAACAGAGTGCTGGGGGACAGACCACGCATTCTGTAATATGACGGCAGCGTCGGCGACGCGGGAAACCGTGGTCTCCCCTATTTACACAATATTCCGGACGTTACGCAATGGACCTGGGGCTTCGAGGCAAACACGCGATCGTGACCGGCGGCAGCCAGGGCATCGGAAAAGCCATTGCGCGGGAGCTGGCCCGCGAAGGGGCGGACGTGGCGATCGTCGCGAGGAGAAAAGAGCAGCTCGAAGCGACGGCGCGGGAACTGGGCGCCGAAACAGACCGGCGCATCATCCCACTGGTGGCGGATGTCACCAGCAGAAACCTCCCTCGTGCACTTCACCAAGACCTTGGCCGTCCAGTTGGGCCGCTTCGGGATCACGGTGAACTGCATCCACCCCGGCACGACGCGCACCGAGCGCACCCCGCGGCTGCTGGCCGCGCGGGCCGCCGAGCTGGGCGTCACCCCCGAGGAAGCCGAGAAACGCACCTATGCCCCCGATTCACCGCGCGGCAACGCCATCGGCCGCATGGTTGACGCGGCGGAGGTTGCCTACGTCGCGGCGTTCCTGGCTTCGGACAAGGCTTGGGCCGTCAGCGGCGAGCTGGTCGTGGCGACGGGTGGCGCCGGACGGTCGGTGTATTACTAGCGGAAGAGTGCTAGCGGATAACAATCGCCCTTTCCGGCGCACGGGCCTCGGCATCGTGATTGCTGTAAGGTATTAGCGGATGGAACTGCCTTTCCTGGAATCCTTGCGCGTTGACCAGTCAAAGATCACTGGTTATCTGCTGAGCGAATCAGCCGGCCGTGGAAAAGCGACATTTTTTCTGCGGCTCGGATTTCGCCCCGAAAACTGGGAAGTGCTCGCTGCTGCACTCAAGGCTCAGGCACGCAGTAATCCTGTGGTGTCGATAGTTGATTCCGCCTATGGCAAGCGTTACAGTGTGGATGGCGGAATTGCGACTCCAGACAACCGGCAGCCGCGGCCGAAAGTGCGAACGGTATGGATTCTCGAAACCGGAGCTGAAGCCCCGCGCTTGATCACCGCGCATCCCGTGTAGGAGCAATCATGATAGAAGAGCACGCGTCAGTCGTATTGACCGAACCACTGCCGTCAGCAGGTCTGGAAGCTGGCGACGTCGGCGTTGTTGTTCATGTGCATCGCAATGGCGAAGCCTTTGAAGTCGAGTTCATGACCCTCGACGGGAACACGCTCACGGTCGAAACTCTGACCGCGAAACAGATTCGCGCTGCACGCGACCGCGATATCCCGCACGTTCGCGAGCGCACCATCGCAGCATGACCGCGTAGGGTGGGTTAGCCGCGCCCGCGGCGTAACCCACCGACCTTCAACTGGGCATCACCCCCGAGGAAGCCGAGCAACGCACCTATGCCCCAGATTCACCGCGCGGCAACGCCATCGGCCGCATGGTTGACGTGGCGGCGGTCGCCTACGTCGCGGCGTTCCTGGCTTCGGACAAGGCCTGGGCCGTCAGCGGCGGTGAGCCGAAGCCGCGATGAGCCGAAGCCGTGAGCGACGCGTGGCGGTCAACGTGGCGACGGGCGGCGCCGGACGGTCGGTGTGTTACTAGCGGAAGGTGCAGGCAGGTATCCGAAGAAATATCCCGGTCTCTCAGATAGAACGGCATCTGTGATTGCTCCTAGCCGCAGCAGGGCTTGCCCGGCCCCGCTGCCTCCGTTGGCGCCGGCGCAATGGGCTCGGCGAGGAGGTTGACGGCCGCGTCGAGAGTCTTGCGTGCCGGCACCTGCCGAAGCTTGTCCGCCAGACGGATCGCTTCGGAGATCTGCGCATCGGTGAGTCCCGCGTTTCTCGAAGCCGGGACGTGGTGTTCGATGCACGATATGCAGTTGCTGCCCATTGCGGCGCCGAGTGAAACCAGTTCGCGCTCGCGCGGTGTGAGATGAGACATGTGCGCTCCTTTTTGCTACGCCGCTGTGGGTTCGAGCGACGCTTCCTGCTGGAGCTTCGCGATGATCTTGTCGGCCACTTGGCGCGCGATCACCTTGCGTTCCTCTTCCGGGACATCGTCCATCAGAAAAACGTCGGTGTATTTCCTGTACAAGGGCAGCGCATCGATGTGGATCACGTTCTCATTGCCGACAAGGTTCCTGAGCACGCGGCCATGGCACTTGAGGAAGCAGCCGTCGACCATGACGCTCTTCTTCGCGCCCTTCACCCACTCCGCCATCGCCGAATGCGGGACGAAGAACGTTTCGGCATGGCAGGCCCGGGCGAGCGCCGGAACCTCTTGAGCGATCAGGTTCGCGGCCAGTCTTGCGATTTCCCCTCGGATGCACGGCCCCTCGCAAGAGAGGACCGGTATGGTTTTCTTTGCGATCTGCTGCTTCGCGTAGGTCTCGCCCGCCGGGCAAAAGCCCTTAACCCCTTGCACTTCAAGAGAAAAGTCAGGTGTGTAAGCGTCCATATCGATCTCCGCATGTTGTCCCTTTCATTCCTTTAGACGAGACAACCGCGGAAAAGGATACAGGCTAGCTGCGCTGGCGAAACGTAATGGCGGCGATCGGCTTACGGTCGCAAGCGAGCTCGCCATCCTCGTCGCGATCGAAGCTGCATCCGACCCCCAAATCCTTACGCAGCTTTTCGCGGGCGCGATGCAGGCGAATTTTGACCGTATCGAGGTTGAGGCCGAGGATGCTCGCGATTTCGTTGTTCTTGAACCCTTCCAGCTCGCTCAACACCATCACGGTCTTGTAATTTTCCGGCAGGCGTTCAATGAACTCGCGAATGCAGGCGTTCATCTCTTCGCGCATTGCCGTTCTCTCGACCGATGGGGTTTGCGCGGCCTGCGGGACATCGGCTTCGTCCGATTCGACTTCCACCTCGCCCGGCGGTTCAATCGTCTTGCGGCGCAACCTGTCCAAGGCCGCGTTCGTCGCTATGCGGTAGATCCAGGTAGAAAGGCTCGAATCGCCGCGAAAGTCGGGCAGACCTTCGCTGACTTTGAGCATTACGGACTGCGTGAGGTCTTCCGCCTCGGCCTCACGGACGAGGCGCGTCAAATAGCGCAGGACTCGCGACCGGAAGCGGTCGTGAACGGCCTGGAACTCGAGGGTGGCCGAAGTCATATTCATCGGGTCTGATGTTACGCTTCGATTCATGCTGTGCCTTTACCTCGGTGAATGGCTTGATCTAGGTCAAAATTTGCTTCTACTCCCGGATCGCTCCCGCCGACCAGCAGCGGAAGACGCGCAGAGCGTGGAGTTCACGCCGCTTGGCTTACGGGAACTTGGCAGGAGATGAAAACGGCCTCGCAACGTCCACCACAAACATCACCAGGGCGCGCCGCCTTTTCAGCAAGCGGTCGATGACCTGTGCACGCGTTCTGGACTATTTCCCTTTGATCCAAGGGATTTTCGCCATTACTATACGGGCGTAGAAGAAGAAATACCGCTCCGTGACATTCATACGAAAATACAGACTTCATTACGCCTGGGTCATCCTGGCGGCGTCGTGCGTCCTCAGCATAGCGAGCCGAGCCGATTCAGCGTCATTTGGGGTTTTCATAGACCCCCTTGTCGCGCAATTCGGATGGAAACGAGGCGACATATCCTTTGCCTACGCCCTCGCGTTTCTGGCCGGAATGCCCGCCATGGTCGTCATGGGCTGGCTTGGCGATCGCTACGGGGCGCGGGCGCTCATGATCGGGGCGTCCTTTTTGATATCCACGGGCACGGTTCTCCTCGGGTCCATAACGGAGCTCTGGCACCTCTACGTCATTTATGGGTTATTTGTTGGATCTTTGGGGAACGCTGCTTTCATGGTGTTGCTGCCGGTCATCGTCACCCGATGGTTCAAGCGGCATATGGGCGTGGCGGTAGGCATTTATTGGGCTGCCTTGGGGGCAGGGCCCATGATTTTTGCTCCGCTGTTCCGCTGGATGATAGAAACCGGTGGTTGGGAATGGACCTTTACCGTCACAGGAATTGTTCTCGGCGGCATCCTCTTGGTCTTTTCCGCACTGATACGCAGCAGTCCACATGAAATGGGGCTGTCTGCCTACGGAGCAGAAGGCTCTTCCAAAGAGCAGCGTGTTCGCGCCGCATCCGCAATAGCGCCTGCAGGTCTACGCCAGCTTCTCACCCAACGCCCGGTTTGGCTCTTGACGGGTATCCATCATCTCGGGTGCGCTGGACACGCCATCATCCTGGCCCATGTCGTCTCGATGGCGACCTTCCGCGGAGTGTCCGGAGTAGAGGCAGCGGGTGTGCTGAGCACGATCGCCGGCGTCTCGATCATCAGCCGTTTCGCTTTCTCCATCCTCACGGAGCGACTGGGTGGCCGGGCGGTCCTCGCGATGGCGGTGATCGGCCAGAGCACGTCGGTTCTCATCTTGCTCTTTGCGAGCGAAGCCTGGGTGTTCTATCTGTTTGCCGTCGTCTTTGGCGTGTGCTACGGAGGTGAGATGGTAGGCTTCCCGATTATCAACCGCCAGTTATTCGGCGAAAGTGCGCCGCTCAGCTCGATTTACTCCTTCGAGATGGTGGGTGCGAGCACCGGGATGGCCTTAGGGGGCTGGCTGGGGGGCGCGCTTTTCGATGTCTCTGGAACCTATACTTGGGCAATTCTCGCATCCGCAGCCGTAGGGTACCTGGGACTGCCGCTGGCTCTCTACCTGCCGCGCCACACAAAGTTTGTCGCGTCCAGCTCCAAAGCCGTGGGCACGGCCTGATGGATCTTACGGGATGGAAGTGTTGCAGGCGTAACCTCATGATCACTAAATCTATGCAAATGGCCCTCCCGCTCGGCGTCCTTTCCGTCGCAGTCCTGTTACTCGCATCTCCTGCGCCTGTCGTGGCGGCCGAAAATTATCCGACCAGACCGATCCGTCTCATCGTCCCGTTCGCACCGGGCGGCGGGACCGACATGGTCGCCCGGGTGATCGCCCCCAAACTGTCCGAGCGGTTTGGCGGCACGCCGGTCATCGTGGACAACCGGGGCGGAGCGGGCGCCGTCATCGGCACGGCGATGGCGGCCAAGGCGACTCCGGACGGGTACACCCTGCTCGTATGCGATACCGCGCACACCATACAGCCGGTGCTGCAGAAGCTCGAATACGATCCGGTCAAGTCTTTCTCCCTGATCGCGTCATTGGTGACCGGCGATAGCATGCTCGTCTCCCCGGCGAGCGTTCCTGCCAGGACGCTCCAGGAGTTCATAGCGCTGGCGAAGCAGAAGCCCGGCCAGCTCGTGGCGGGAACCGCCGGCGCGGGCAGCAGCGGCCACATGGCCCTGGAGTTGTTCAGGGTGATGGCCGGCATCGACCTCATCATGGCGCACTACAAGGGCGCCGGGGCCGCGACCATCGATCTGCTCGGGGGGACCGTTCACATCTCCAACATAACGATTCAGGCCGCGGTTCCGCATCTCAAATCCGGCAGGCTGAAAGCGCTCGGCGTCGGCGGACTGAAACGCAGCGCTCTCCTGCCCGACGTTCCCACCGTGTCCGAATCCGGTTTGACGGGCTACCTGACAACCGGATGGCGGGGGCTGATGGGGCCGGCGGGCATGCCCCCGGAGATCACAGGCCGACTGACGCGCGAGGTGAAGGCGATCCTCACTTCGGATGACGTGAAGACGCATTTTTCGAACAACGCGATGGAGATCGATTATCGCGATCCGAAAGAGTTCGCCGTGTTCATCGCTGACGAGATTCAGCGCTGGAAGGGTGTGGTCAGCAAGGCCAATATCAGTCTGCAGCCACAGAAATAGATCGCGGGGAGCCCAACGCCGCCGCTTTTTCCCCTCATCCGACGAGGAGGGGTGTCAACTCGGTTGACGGGGTGGTGAATCGACTTTCCCGACCGGCAATACACCGAGATGGATCAGGAGCGCGATGACCATCGCAGTCATCGCAACGCCGCACACGGCGAGCCAGCCAAAATGCGCGAACGCCCAGCTCGTCAGAAACGCGCCCACGGCGTTTCCGCTCCACACATGCAATCCGAACAGGGTATTGCCGCGCGCCCGTGAATCCGGCACAGCCGAATTGACCAGCGTCTGGTTGGCCACCATTGCTGCGCGCAGGCCGCAGTCGAGGAGCATGGCACCGATGACCACCGCGGCAACGGACCACACGCCGAGCCCCATGAAGATCCAGGCGGCCAGCATTGCGGATACCCCTGTCAGCACCACCGGCATGACGCCGGCGCGGTCGGTCCAGCGCCCTGCCGGCCGCGCCACGAAGATGCCCGCCGCACCGGGGATGCCGATCAAGCCCGCGCCGGTCGGCCCCACGCCATGGAGCGTCGCGAGCATGGGTGCGGCGACCGCCCAGAATCCGCCGTAGCAGATGCCGAACATGAACTGTATCGCCGTCGCACGCCGTATCGCGCCATGCGCCCGCCAAAGACGCCACATCGACCACAGGAGACCGCTATACGAAGCGTCCGAGGTGGGCAGTGTACTGGGCAGCCGCGCCCACAGCACGGGGATGATCACGAGCAGCATGCCCGTCGAGAGCACGTAGCTGTAGCGCCAGCCGATGTGCGTGGCGATCAATCCACCGGCGATGCGCGCGAACAATATGCCGCTGAACATCGCCATCATTTGCGTGCCGAGCGCGCGGCCGCGATGATTGGGGTGCGCGATCTCCGCGGTGATCGCGATGAAGCTCAGCCCCAGCGACGAACAGATACCCGTCACCAGGCTGCCTGCCGCCAGCACCTCGATCGACGGTGCTGCCGCCATCAGCGCCTGCGCCAGCGCCAGCACGACGATCTTGGCGAGCACCAGCCGGCGCTTGTCGATACGATCGCCAAGCGGCACGAAGAACAGGATGCCGACCATCATGCCGCCGAACGAGAGCGTCGGTATCCAGCCCGTGGTCGCGGCATCGGCCTGAAACTCCGCGGCGATCGCCGCCAGCATCGGGGTCTGATAATGAATGCCGCCCGCGATGATGAAGGCGGACACGATCATCAGGGCGATGAGACCGCGATGCTCCGCCGCGGACGCGGGCAGGTTCGGCAATGGCTTTCCTGGTGTGGGGTTTATTTATACTTGCAGCGGAGCTTACAACAAAAATGAATTCCCTCGCCCCCACCTACTGGGGGAGAGGGCTAGGGTG
>MERI01000044.1 GCA_001772005.1 Betaproteobacteria bacterium RIFCSPLOWO2_12_FULL_62_58
CCTCGGTGTCTCTCGCAGCAGGGTTCCCGCGCAACCCGAGAGCTTGAACGATCCCAAGGAGACTCTGGTCAATCTCGCGCGGACCTCACGCCGCAGGGATATCCGGGAAGACCTGGTGCCTCGCCCGGAAGGCGGCCGGCGGGTCGGACCCGCCTACTCGTCTCGACTGATCGAGTTCGTGTCGGGCCGCTGGCGACCTGAGATCGCTGCCCGACGAGCCGAGAGCCTGCGGCGAGCGATCGCCTGTCTGACGCGGCTGGCGAGGGCCGCATGATCCCAAAAGAGTGCAAGCGCCTCGCAGAGGTGGATTTCCCGATCGCGGTGGTATCGAAGCACGCGGCGCGGGAGAAGTCGATCCGGCATGGGCAGGCTCTTGTTGTGCAAAGCGCCCGTCAGCATCTCGTAGACGATTTTCCTCGTCTTCCGCTATACCGGCCGGGCGCCGGCTCTCGTCTCGACGATCGCGGGTGTACGCTGTCGCTCAAACGTCAACGCTTCCCTGGCGATTTTGCGATCCAACTAACGGCCTAACGGCCGCCGAGTTCGCCAACTTGAGGTCGCAATTTGCGACCTCAAACTCGAAAACCATTGAAAATCAGAGTGATGCAGTGAACTGGTCACAATTTGTGACCACCTCCCGAGGCGGCCGGCGTTATCAGCCATGGGTCTTCACCGCACATGGCGCACTGATGGCCGCGAATATCCTGCGCAGCGACCGACGGCGATTTTTCCGCCATCGCCAGAGCTATAAAATCGTGAGAAGAGACGTGTTATGTTTCCTTTTCCCCCTGACAAAGTTAAAGCAACCGAATCATGATCAAGCGCCCAAATACCATCAAGATGAAACGTCTATTGCAGCACTTGGTAGAGTGCGATCCAAAAGATCGCAAACAGTTGCGGGAACTCCAGGAAGACGCACGGCGAGTCCTTGGAATTGAAGAGAGCCGTCCGGAAAGAAAACGCAAGAGGTGAAACTTCAGTGCGCCAGTGGAAGTCTGCGGGAAAAGCATATGCCTAGGAGTTTGTCGGACTTAGCCCCGACAAACTCCTAATGCAAAACCGGCGCCAGGAGAATTGCGGAAGAGGACGAACAGTTGTGCGAATCTACCCGCGTTTTTCCGCAAATTCGACCGCTTCGGCTGGGTTTTTTGAATTGTCAGCCGGTTTTGCTTTTAGCAGCCTGTACGGATTGTTAAGTCCGACAGGCTGCTAGCGCCTTGACGGTCGCCGCGCAGTTGGAGCGCAGCCCGGCGGCCGCGGCGCAGCTTGCGCTCTTTCCCGAGGAAGAGAGCGTTCCCCTGCCGAAAGTGAAAGGCCGCGGCCGCAAGAAGGGCGAGACGGGAGTGGCCGCCGCGCCAACGCGGCGCGAGGCGACCACCCTCGACTGGGTGCACGCTGCGATACTGCTGCAAAGGAGCGGCCAGTCGAATGCGCTGCGCAACCTGCTCAAGGCGGAACAGGAGCGTGGTTCTGATTTCCTGCGTCTTGCCAATGCCCTTTCCGCCCTCTATCCGCGCGAGAGCGAGGAAAAGCGGCTGCTGGACGCGATGCTGCTTGCGGTGCCAAGATAAGGCTTTCCGGATCTTCGGATAAGGAGCAAACGATGAAATTTGATCGGATCACCTTTGATCCACAGATCATGGGCGGGCGGGCGTGCATACGCGGCATGCGCATTCCGGTGTCCGTCATTGTCCGCCAGATCGCCCATGGGGCCACAGTCGAGGAGATCCTGCAAGGCTATCCGGACCTGCAGCCTGAGGACATTCAGCAAGCGATCGAATATGCGGCGTGGCTGAGCGAGGAAGAAGTTCACGCTTCCTAAGCGCCCATGCGCTTTCTGGTGGACATGTGCGTGGATGTGAGGGTCGCCGAGTGGCTCCGTAGCCAAGGACACGATACGGTACACCTTCGCGAAGCAGGACTACATCGCCTGGCTAACGGCGATACCTTCCGAAAAGCCGCATCGGAAAAACGAGCGGTTCTGACTTTCGATCTCGATTTCAGCGAAATCGCCGCGTTGACGCGGGGAGCTGTTCATGCTTCGACGGGCTCAGCACGAGCGGCCCAAATATTTGCACGTAGCCTGATCGGAGTCGGCGTCGATTTTCCTTCGCATCCTAATCTGAACCCGTCCCCTGCTGATCCTGACGCCGTTACTTGGCAAGATCGCAGTCGCGCGCTTCGTTGATGTTCTGGATCATCTTGTCGTCCGCAGCCCAGACTTTCTTGTCGGGGTCCCATTTGAGCACCGATGCGTAGTCAGCGGGTGTGCAGCGGTACTTCTTTCCCTGCATGCTCGCGGGCGCCTTGCCGGTCGCGGCGGCGTCGATCGCCAGCCGGTAATTGAGCCAGCGCCGCTCTCCTGACTGGCCGAGCTTGGGCGGCGCGAGCACGTTGATTGAAGCGACGACGAAATCCGGCCGGGTCGCCGCCCACGCTTGCTTGAAAATTGCCGCGGCCTGCGGATCGGCCGGCGCTGCGGGACCGCCGGGACTGCCGAGCTCGGTCACCGGCCCCACTGCGATCTTGTCGAACAGCCAGCTCTTGCCTTCGCCTTTGTAGAGAGCCGCAACCTCGAAACGCGCACGCGACTTGTTCGCGCGTTCCACCGTCACCAGCACGACCTGCCGCGCGAACGAGCCGTGGATCTCCTTGTAAGTCGTGATCCAGGTCGTTCCCCACCAGTCGGAAATCGTAGTGTCTTGAGCGGCGCGCTGCGACGATGAATACTCGGTGCCGCCTTTGGGCTCGATGGCGAGGATTTTTTCCGTGGGATAGGTGGTCTTCCAATGCGCCTCGGTCTTTTGCTTCACCTGGGGCCAGGGCAGAAGGCCCGCTTCGGGCTTGGTCTGCGCCCGCGCCATAGTCACGACCAGCACAGCGGCCAGCAGGAACAAGGAGAAATGGGATCTCGACATGACGGCTTCCTTCGCGCAAAAAAAAGACTTGGTCAGTATAATCCTGTCGCTCCCGAAATTTAGCGTCAGGTAGCCGTCGACGCGGCAACCTGACCTACGTCTCTGCCGCTCCCGAAGGGAGAACCTGTCCCCGGCGACTTGATAGGCTCACTCGGCCCGGATATTGCCCTGGCGAATCACTTTCTGCCAGCGCGCGCGATCGGTCTTGATGGTCGCGGCAAACTGCTCGGGACCGATTCCTCCCGGCTCTATGCCTTGAGCGGCGAGGCGCTGCCGAACCGCATCGTGTCCCAAGGGGTGCCGACGCCGGTCGAGGACATGGCCAATCGTAAATATCTCCGACGTTTGATCGAGGCTTATCGATCCATGATATTGTTGCACTTCACTTTTTTGCGCCGGCGCTCGGCTATGTGTGCGAGGCCCCGCGGCCCATATCAAATTCGATTAACATCCATGGAGAAACAGGCATGAGCATGGGCAAAAGACTGAGGACGTTGCTGCGGGAGAAGAAGTTCATCACGAGCATGGGGATAGACACGCCGGTGCACGCCAAGATCGTGGAGAAAGCCGGTTTCGATTACGCCTACGTCGGCGGCTACGACGTGTCGCTCGCGCTGCTGGGCCTGCCCGACGTCGGTCTCATCACCGAAACCGAAATGGTAGCCACCGCGCGCAACATTGCGAGCGCCGTTGATATTCCGGTGATTGCCGACGCGGACACCGGTTACGGCAACGCGATCAATGTGATCCGCACCGTCCAGAATTTCGAAGCGGCCGGCGTCGCCGCCATCCACATCGAAGACCAGGTGAGTCCGAAGCGCTGCGGGCATGTCGCCGGCAAGATGATTATTTCCCTCGAGGAAGCGGTCGGCAAGCTCAAGGCCGCGCTCGAGGCCCGAAAGGACAAGGATTTCGTGATCATCGCCCGGACCGACGCGGTCGCTGCGACGGGCGGCGGACTCGATGAGGCGATAAGGCGGGGCAGGGAATACGCGCGGATCGGCTGCGACATGGTGTTCTGTGAATTCCCCTCCGCGGATCTCGAATATCCGAAACGATTTGCGCAGGAGATGCACAAGGCCTACCCCGGATTTCCGCTGTACTTCAACTATTCGGCCAACCTCAAATGGTATGAATTCCCGCTGACGACTTTCGAGACCCTCGCCGACCTGGGGTACAAAGCCATGCACGTATCGCAGGCGTGCCTGCGCCCGAGCTTGTTGGCGGTGTGGGACTACGCGGCGGACTTGAAGACGCGCGGCGTGCAGGCGGAAATCGACCTGGAGAAGAAGGTGCTGAAGCACCCGCTGGGCACGATCAACGACTTTGCCGGATTCCCCAAGGTCAAAAAGCTCGAAGCAAAATATCTGCCCGCCGAGGAGGTCGAAAAGAAGTACAAGGGGGCGACTGGCTTATAGCGCCTCTATTGAGCATTAGGTATCCGCGTGACACTTATCCACACCACCCCGCCTCCTGTGGAGGCACCCCTCCTCATCAGAGGAGGGGAGAATTTTTCTCCCCTCCTTTCCAAGGAGGGGTGGACGCGAAGCGGACGGGGTGGTTGCGCCATGCGATACGTTCTTCTTAGATGTCACGCAGGGTGAGGTAATAGTCAATAGTCAAGCTATCGGGCTGGCGCGCCCGTCATTCAGCAGGAAACTTTCTGGCATTGAGGAGAGATTCATGCCTAACATGGCTAACGATTGGAACGCGGTCCGCTACGAGCTCGACAAATCGTCCAACTTCGCCGAGATCTGCAATTCGCCGTGGTACGCGGACGCGGTCTACAACAAGTTTTCGGACAAGGAGTTTGCGCGCCGGCACGCCTCGGCGCGCGAACTGATGGCTCGCGACGGGCTCGACGCGCTGATCCTCACCGGCAATTGCAATATTTACAGTCATGGCAGCGGCGTGACCTGGGCGTCGGGGCTGTTCGATATGCGCGGCATGTGCCAGTACATGGTTCTGCCGCGGGAAGGGGAGCCGACCCTGATCTATCCGCATCCGGGCTGCCACATCGAGGCAGTCCGCAAGATGGTGTCGATCCGCGATGTCTGCGGCGGTCAGCACGGGCACTACGGCAGAGCCCTTGCCGAGCGCCTCACGGAACTGGGCCTGCAGGCGGGCCGCATCGGCATCGCCGCCGCCGACCGCACCGGGCCCGAGTACATGGGCGTCAATGCGTATCAGGAACTGCGACACTATCTGCCGCAGGCGACCTTTGTCTTCCTGCCGCTCCTGCTGCACGAACTGGCCCACCGCAAGAGCGCGGAAGAAATCCGCGCGATGGCCAAAGCCGGGGAGCTCGCCATGAAGGCGCTGCAGGCAATCGCGGCGGCGGCGCGCCCCGGCGTGCGCGATTATCAACTCGAGGCGGCGGCCACCCATGCCGTGCTGGACGGCGGCGGCCGGGTCCACCTGATGATGATCGCCTCGACGTCGATGCGCGATCCATGCATCATTTTTCCCAATCCGAATCCATCGGGCCGCGTGCTGCGCGAGGGCGACATCATCCTGTCCGAACTCGCCATGTCGTACATGGGCTACTCGGCAAAAATCGGGCACCCGATCACCGTCGGCCCGCCCACCAAAAAATACAACACCTTCTTCAAGAACGTGGTCGTGCCCGGTTTCAGGACGATCCAGGGGCAACTGAAACCGGGAAACACGCTCGAGGCGGTGCGCAAGGCGGCTGCGGGCGCATTCCGGCAGAGGGGCGCTCAGTCGCGGCCGATTTGCATGCACGGCCTGGATCTCATCACGTCGCTGCCGTTCATCTCGGTTGACGAAGTGAAGGGCGAACCGTACGACATGACCATGCAGCCGGGCATGACCTACAGCATCGAAATCACGCCGGTCAATCCGAATGGCACCTTCGGCATCTTCTTCTCGCGCTCGTACGCCATTACCGGGACCGGCGTCCTCGAACTGACACCGTTCCCGATCGACGAGATCATCGTTGCGGGCCAGCCGCAACCCCGCGTCCGTCGAGCGCTCAAGCCTGCGGCAAAGAGCAGGAAGAACGCGAGGCGCCGTCGATAAGCAGGGAAAGACGGAGGAATTCGTTCGCGATCCTATCCGCATCACTCATCGTTCATCAATCCACCTTGAGATTGGCGATGCGGATTGCTTCGCCGAAGCTCTTCCAGTCCTTCGCTATGAGCGCGGCGAACTCCGCGGGAGTGCTGGTCAACGGCTCTGCGCCGACGCGCTTCAACGCCTCGCCGGTCGCCGGATCGTTCACCGCCTTGACGAGCGTGGCGTGCAGCTTGTTGAGGATGGCTTTCGGCGTGCCCCTCGGCGCCGCCAGGCCGGCCCAACCGTTCGACACATAGCCCGGCAAGCCGGATTCGATGATGGTGGGAAGGTCGGGCCACAGCACCGAGCGCTTCTCGCCCCCCATCGCCAGCGCGCGCGCGCGCCCCGCCTGCACGTGGACCATCCAGGCGGGAGCGGGGCCGATGGTAATGTCGGATTCGCCGGAAATGACCCCCGCGACCATTGGACCGGCGCCCTTGTAGGGCACGTGCAGCACGTCGATCTTCGCCACGTGGGTGAACAGCACGCCCGCCAGATGGCTCTGGAACCCGGTGCCGGCATTTGCCCAGTTGATCTTTCCCGGATTCGCCTTGGCGTAGGCGATCACCTCCTTCACGCTTTTGAACGGCGCCTTCGGGTTCACTATCAGCACGTTCTGCGTGAGTGCGAACAGCGAGATAGGCGTGAAGTCCTTGAACGGATCGTAAGTGGTGACCTTCTTGTAGATCTGGGGCCCGATCACCTGGGACGCGGTGGCGCTGGCAAGCAACGTGTACCCGTCCGGCTCCGAGTGCGCAACGATCGCGCCGCCGATCGTGCCGCCCGCTCCCGTGCGGTTGTCCACTACGAGCTGCTCACCCAGCAGTTCGCCCAGCTTGGTGGCGATCACGCGGCTCATCGTATCGATCGACGAACCGGCCGTCTGGGCGAGGACGAAGCGTATCGGTTTGGTCGGATAATCTTTCGCGGCCTCGGCCGCCGTTGCTGCTCCCGGGTACAGACAGGGCAAAATGGTCAGGCTGAAGACGAACGCTGCTTTGAGTGTGTGCCGCATGACTCTCCTCCTCGATTGGTTTGAGTTGCCCGGCTTCCGGCTCAAGCGGGGTCGCCACCTTGGCGGCGGCGTCTGATTTGTTCTCGCGCTCGGCCGGTGCGCGTAGATTAATACTACTCCGCCCGTCGCACAACCCGGAAAAACTGCCGCAATGACCCGGAGACGGGCTGCACCCCAATGGCACTACCTTAAGGCAGATTGAGCGGAATGATGACCCAACACGCGCTGTCATTCCCGAGAAGTCGGGAATCCATAGGATGGTTCACGCAGGATGATGCGCCGTATGGGTTCCCGTTTTCACGGGAACGACACACCTTCTGAGCCGCGATCGTGCGCACATTTCAGCTTAAGGTAGTGCCGTTAGGGCTGCACCCCTTAATCCGCTTTCACGCCGGCGGCTTTCACCACCTTCGCCCACTTCTGCATTTCGGATTCGATCAATCGCGCGAATTCCTCCGGCGTGAAATTGCGGATCGGGTGGAAGCTCAGCTTCGAATAGAGACTGTGGTTGATGGCGTGCGTCCCGATGGTGGCCATCATGATGGTGTAGCCGTCCGGCGTGCTCTTCGCCGTCATCTCGGCCGCAATGTTGCCGCCTGCGCCGCCGCGGTTGTCGATCACGAGCGGCTGCCCGAGCTTCTCGCGCATCGAGGGCTCCATTGCGCGCGCGATGATGTCCGCCGCGCTGCCGGCAGTGAAAGGGATGAGGACGCGTATCGGCCGCGCGGGATAAGTCTGGGCGAACGCTGGAATCGAGACCAGAGCCAGCAGACATAAGGCGGGCTTATTGAGCAGCCACATGATTCATCCTCCCTGTGAGTTGCGACGGCGGCAGCGTAGCACGGGCGGCACGCTCATCCAACGAGATCGCGCGCGTAAAGGCCGATGTGAGCGAAAGCTACGCCGGGCATCTTGCTCACGACGGTTTTCTCCTGCGCTCCAAAAGAAAGCCCATAATATCCCAACCCGGACGAGCCGCAACCAACCGAGGTAGAGTGTAGCGCATGGCGAGTCGAGTGGTGAGGGGGATTGAGCGACGTAGGTCAGGTTGCCGCGTCGACGGCTACCTGACGTTAAATAGATGTCGGGGACCGCTGCGCGTACCCCGACCTACGTCTGGCTAACAGCATCGAAAGGAAGATCATCATGGAATTCCCATCAAGCGCATCCAAGGCCCAGGAAGCCCGCAACAAGGCCATCGTCGCGCGTTACTTTCATGAGGTTCTGGACCAGAAAAAAATCGATGTGATGCCGGAGCTTCTCGCGCCCGATGTGGTCTTGCACCGTCCCGGTTTCGACGTGATTGGACTGGAGGCCGCCATACGGCGGCTGCGCGCCACGGGTCAGGATTACACAGCTTTTGTCTCGGAGTTGTCCGGCCTGATGGCGGACGGTGACATGGTTTCCGTGCGCATCCTCCACCGCACCACGATACGTCCTCATACCTTTCGCAGTCGCGCCGGCGAAGTGCAGCTCACCCGAAATCAG
>MERI01000045.1 GCA_001772005.1 Betaproteobacteria bacterium RIFCSPLOWO2_12_FULL_62_58
GATTCAGCCCATTGCGATGGAAGAGGGCTTGCGCTTTGCCATCCGCGAGGGCGGCAGAACGGTGGGCGCCGGCGTGGTAGCGAAGGTTATCGAATAGTGCGTGAGGGCGAAAGAGCGTGAGGGCGGGAGGTGGATTCCCTCTCACGATCTCACGACCTGACGATTTCACGGGACTAAATTGAGATGGCAACAGTAAAGAGCCAAAAAATACGTATCCGGCTGAAGGCGTTTGACTATCGCCTGATAGACCAGTCGGCGCTCGACATCGTCGACACCGCGAAGCGTACCGGTGCGGTCGTCAAAGGCCCGGTGCCATTACCGACGCGCAAGCAGCGGTTCGACATTCTGCGTTCGCCGCACGTCAACAAGACGTCGCGCGACCAGCTCGAGATTCGCACGCATCTTCGGCTCATGGACATCATCGACCCCACCGACAAAACGGTCGATGCGCTGATGAAGCTCGACCTGCCTGCCGGTGTGGACGTGGAGATCAAGTTGTAAGGATTCAGGATCAGGGATCAAGCATTAAGGGAAGCGCTTCCAGCAGACAGGGCAGCGAGCTTGTGCTGAATCCTAAATCCTAAATCCTGAATCCTTGATCCTGAAGTGAAACCCGCCGGTCAATTGTAACCGGCACCTTTGCAAAAAAGGGTAAGAACATGAGTCTCGGACTTGTCGGTCGCAAGGTCGGCATGACGCGCGTGTTTACCGATGATGGCGACACCATCCCGGTGACCGTGGTCGACGTGTCGAACAATCGCGTGACCCAGATCAAGACGCCTGATACCGACGGGTATGCCGCGGTGCAGGTTGCTTTCGGCCGACGCCGCGCAAGCCGCGTCATCAAAGCCGCGGCGGGGCACTTCGCCAAGGCTGCGGTCGAGGCCGGCCACACGCTCAAGGAATTCCGCGTGACACCCGATCAGCTTGCCAACGTCCAACTCGGCGGCACGATTGGCGTGGATATCTTCCAGGTTGGCCAGAAAGTCGATGTATCCGGCGTGTCGCAGGGCAAGGGTTTCACCGGCGTCATCAAGCGTCACAACTTTTCATCCGGCCGCGCGAGCCACGGCAACTCCGTGTCGCACAACAAGCCGGGCTCGATCAGCATGGCGCAGGACCCGGGTCGCGTTTTCCCTGGCAAGAAGATGGCGGGCCATATGGGCGCCGCCAACCGCACCGCCCAGAACCTCGAGATCATACGCATCGATGCCGAACGCCAGTTGCTGCTGATCCGCGGTGCGGTCCCTGGCTCGAGAGGCGGCGACATCGCGGTATATCCGGCGAAAAAAGTCCGCAAATCTGCCCTCGCGGCAGGCAAGCCGGCCAAGGCGGGTGCATGATGGAACTCAAACTTATCGACGAACAAGGCAAGCCCACCGCTTCGGTGGCGGCATCGGATGCTGCTTTTGGGCGCGCGTACAGCGAGTCACTGGTCCACCAAGTGGTAACAGCCTGTCTCGCCAATACGAGACAGGGCACGCGCGCACAGAAGGATCGCGGCGCGGTCAGGCACTCCACCAAGAAGCCGTGGCGTCAGAAAGGCACCGGGCGTGCGCGCGCCGGCATGACTTCCAGCCCGTTGTGGCGTGGCGGCGGCAGAATCTTCCCCAACCTGCCGGATGAAAACTTCAGCCACAAACTCAACAAGAAGATGCTGCGCGCGGGCGTGAGTTCGATCCTGTCGCAGCTTGCGCGCGAGGACCGGCTCGCCGTGGTGGACCAGTTCAGCCTCGACGCGCCGAAAACGAAGCTCCTGTTGCAGAAGCTCAAGGGCATGGGGCTCGAGGACGTGCTGATCATCACCGACCACCTCGACGACAATCTGCGCCTGTCATCGCGCAATCTGCCGACGGTCAATATCGTCGAGGCGCGCAACGCCGATCCCGTGAGCCTGATCCGCCACGCCAAGGTGCTGATGACGCGCAGCGCGGTGGCTAAACTCGAGGAAATGCTGTCATGAGCGCGACGCCCGACGTCAAGCAGCAGGAACGCCTGATGCAAGTAATTCTCGCGCCCGTGGTGTCGGAGAAAAGCACGTTCGTCGCCGACAAGCACGAGCAGGTGATTTTCCGCGTCGCCAGGGACGCGACCAAGCCCGAGATCAAGGCGGCGGTCGAGCTCATGTTCAAGGTCCAGGTGGAATCGGTGAAGATCGCGAACGTAAAAGGCAAGGAGAAACGCTTCGGACGGTTCAACGGCCGCCGCAACCACTGGAAGAAAGCTTACGTGTGCCTCAAGCCCGGCCAGGAAATCACCTTCGCTGAAGGGGAGGCCAAATAATGCTGGTCAAAGTCAAACCGACGTCTCCCGGACGCCGGCAACTGGTCAAGGTGGTCACGCCCGGATTGCACAAGGGCAAGCCGGTGGCAAAGCTCGTCGAGCGCCAGCCGAAGAAGGCCGGCCGCAACAGCTACGGCCACATCACGATGCGCCATCAGGGCGGCGGCCACAAGCAGCACTATCGCGTCATCGACTTCAAGCGCAACAAGGACGGCATCGTGGCCAAGGTCGAGCGCCTCGACTACGACCCGAACCGCAGCGCGCACCTCGCGCTTTTGTGCTACGCCGACGGCGAGCGCCGCTACATCGTGGCGCCGAAAGGTGTGAGCGCGGGCATGCAGCTCGTGTCCGGCGCGGACGCACCGATCAAGGTTGGGAACACGCTGCCGCTCAGGAACATTCCGGTCGGCACCACCATTCATTGCATCGAGATGCTGCCCGGCAAAGGCGCGCAGCTTGCGCGCGCGGCAGGCACCTCGGTGCAACTCCTGGCGCGTGAAGGCGATTACGCGCAACTGCGGTTGAGGTCCGGCGAGATCCGCAAGGTGCACATCAATTGCCGCGCCACCATCGGCGAAGTCGGAAACGAAGAGCACTCGCTGGAATCGATCGGCAAGGCGGGCCGCGTGCGCTGGCGCGGCGTGCGCCCGACGGTGCGCGGTGTCGCGATGAACCCGATCGACCACCCGCACGGCGGCGGCGAAGGCAAGACCGCGGCGGCGCAGGACCCGGTCAGCCCGTGGGGCGTGCTTTCCAAGGGCTACAAGACGCGCAAGAACAAGCGCACCAACAGCATGATCGTGCGCCGCCGTCATGCGAAGACCACCGGCTAAGAGGTAGCACATGGCACGTTCCATCAAGAAAGGCCCGTTCGTCGACCTTCACCTCATGAAAAAGGTGGAAGCCGCGCGCAACACGAAAGACAAGCGTCCGATCAAGACCTGGTCGCGCCGCTCGACTATCCTGCCGGATTTCGTGGGACTCACGATTGCCGTGCACAACGGCAAACAGCATATCCCGGTCTACATCACCGAGAACATGGTGGGTCACAAACTCGGTGAATTCGCGCACACCCGGATTTTCAAGGGACACTCGAAAGCCGGCTCGGCGGCTGCGGCGGCCGCCGCCGCCGCAGCAGGCGACAGGAAGGCGAGTCCGACGCCTGCGGCGGCGGCCGCGCCCAAGGCGTGAGGAGGCGAGCATGAACACCAAAGCAACACTGCGCGGCGTCCGGCTCTCGGTTCAGAAGGGCCGCCTGGTGGCCGATCTGGTCCGCGGCAAGTCGGTTGAGAACGCGCTCAACATCCTGCAATTCAACCCCAAAAAGGGGGCGGCGATCATCCGCAAGGTGCTCGAGTCGGCGATCGCCAACGCCGAGCACAACGACGGGGCGGACATCGACGAGCTCAAAGTGACGCGCATTCATGTCGAAAAAGGGCCGGTGCTCAAACGCTTCGCGGCGCGCGCCAAGGGCCGCGGCGCGCGCATCTTGAAGCCGACCTGCCACGTTTACGTAACAGTCGGCGACGGAAGGAATTAACCATGGGTCAGAAGATACATCCGACGGGGTTTCGCCTAGCGCTCAACCGCAACTGGGCCTCGCGCTGGTATGCGAACAACAAGAATTTCCCGACCATGCTGCTGGAGGACATCGCGGTCCGCGACTACCTGAAGCAGAAGCTCGCTCACGCCGCGGTATCGCGGGTGGTGATCGAACGGCCGGCCAAGAACGCGCGCATCACGGTGTTCAGCGCGCGCCCCGGTGTCGTGATCGGCAAGAAGGGTGAAGACATCGAGTCGCTCAAAGCGGAGCTGCAGAAAATGCTGCGCGTGCCGGTGCACGTCAACATCGAGGAAGTGCGCAAGCCCGAGCTCGACGCGCAGCTTATCGCCGACTCGATCGCGCAGCAGCTGCAGAAACGCATCATGTTCCGCCGCGCCATGAAGCGCGCCATCACCAACGCCATGCGGCTCGGCGCCCAGGGCATCAAGATCATGAGCGCCGGGCGCTTGAACGGCATCGAGATCGCGAGGACCGAGTGGTATCGCGAAGGGCGTGTGCCCCTGCATACGTTGCGTGCCGACATCGATTACGGCTTCGCCGAGGCGAAGACCACCTACGGTGTGATCGGCATCAAGGTCTGGGTATTCAAAGGCGAAGTGTTGGGCAAGAACGAACAGCCGGCGCTCGCCGCGACCGCGGTGCCGGCCGCGGCGCCCGAGCAGCCGCCGGCGAGGAAGCCGAGAAAGTCGGCGGCAAAGACAGGAGCAAAGCGTGTTACAGCCAGCCAGACGTAAATACCGCAAGGAGCAGAAGGGGCGCAACAAGGGCGTTGCAACCCGCGGCAACAAGGTGAGCTTCGGCGAATACGGCTTGAAGGCGGTCGGCCGCGGCCGGCTCACGGCGCGGCAGATCGAGGCCGCACGGCGCGCGATGACGCGCCACATCAAGCGCGGTGGACGCATCTGGATCCGCATCTTCCCCGACAAGCCGATTTCACAGAAGCCGGCCGAAGTGCGGATGGGCAACGGCAAGGGCAATCCCGAGTTCTGGGTTGCGGAAATCCAGCCGGGCAAGGTGCTGTACGAAATGGACGGCGTCGATGAGGTAATGGCGAAGGAAGCCTTCCGGCTTGCCGCGGCCAAGCTGCCGCTCCAGACCACGTTCGTGGCAAGACAGGTTGGAGCTTGAGCGATGAGAGCGGCCGAATTGAAAACCAAGTCAACGGACGAACTGCAGCAGGAACTGACGGCGCTTCTCAAGGCGCAGTTTTCGCTGCGCATGCAGAAGGCGACGCAGCAGCTTTCCAACACCAGCCAATTGAAGAAGGTGCGTCGCGACATCGCGCGCGTGCGCACCGTGCTCGCGCAGAAGGCGCAATAAGGTAGATCATTTATGAGCGAAGCAGCCAACAAGCGCACGCTTACGGGGCGCGTTGTCAGCGACAAGATGAAAAAAACCGTGACTGTCCTGGTCGAGCGGCGCGTCAAGCACCCGCTCTACGGCAAGATCATGACGAGTTCCAGGAAGTATCACGCGCACGACGAAAAAAGCGAGTACCGCGAGGGCGACCTGGTGACGATCGAGGAATGCCGGCCGCTCGCCAAGACCAAGGCGTGGCGCGTGGTGAAGCTCGTGGAAAAGGCGCGCGCGGTCTGATTTTAGGTTGCGAAATCAGCGCGATAGCCTTATAATATTGTCTTGCTCCGCCGTGCTGCCAACCGTGGGCACGGCGACCTGACCCGGACGGGCTCCAAAACTGGCCGCATGAGGCAGGTGTTAGGGGCTAGAGGTTAGGGGCTAGTGAAAGAGATGAAGTCTTGCTAGTCCCCAGTCCCTAGTCCCTAGTCCCTGAAGTCAAGCGGACCAAGTTGGAGAAGATTGCTCAAGCGAGAAACGGAAAATGATTCAGATGCAGTCCATCCTGGATGTTGCTGACAACACCGGCGCACGTTCGGTCATGTGCATCAAGGTGCTCGGCGGCTCCAAGCGGCGTTACGCCGGGATTGGCGACGTGATCAAGGTCAGCGTCAAGGACGCGGCGCCGCGCGGCCGTGTCAAGAAAGGCGAGATCTACGACGCCGTCGTGGTGCGCACCGCCAAAGGCGTGCGCCGCAACGACGGTTCGTTGATCAAGTTCGACAGCAATGCCGCCGTTCTGCTGACGCCCAAACTGGAGCCGATCGGCACGCGCATCTTTGGCCCGGTGACGCGCGAGCTGCGGACCGAGCGCTTCATGAAAATCGTGTCGCTCGCGCCGGAAGTGCTGTAGAGGGAAATCATCATGCGCAAGATCAGAAAAGGTGACGATGTGCTCGTGCTGACCGGCAGGGACAAGGGCAAGCGCGGCACCGTGCTGAAAATCGTCGATGCCGAGCATGTCGTGGTGGAAGGCGCCAACAAGGTCAAGAAACACCAGCGCCCGAATCCGATGAAAGGCATCACCGGCGGCATTATCGAGAAGGAGATGCCGCTGCACATTTCCAACGTGGGTCTGTTCAATCCGGGAACCAAGAAAGCCGACCGCGTCGGCGTCAAGGTGCTGGAGGACGGCCGCCGCGTGCGTTATTTCAAGTCCAACCGTGAAGTGGTTGACGCATGAGCGCAGAAAAAGACACCAAGGCGGCCAAAGCCGCGAAAGACGCCCGGTCTCCCAAGGACAACAGGCCGGCGAAAGAAGCCAAACCGGCGAAAGAAGCGAAATCCGGCAAAGAAGCGAAATCCGGCAAAGAAGTAAAGGCGGCGCAAGAGGCAAGGCCGGCAAGGCCCACGAAGCCGGCGGCCCCGGCCCGTCTTCAGACTTTCTATCGCGACACCGTGGCCAAGCAGCTCACGCAGCAGTTCGGCTACAAGAGCGTGATGCAGGTGCCGCGCATCGAGAAGATCGTGCTCAACATGGGGGTGGGCGAGGCGGTTGCCGACAAGAAGATCATGGACAACGCGGTCGCCGACATGGTCAAGATCGCAGGGCAAAGGCCGGTCGTCACCAAGGCGCGCACGTCGATCGCGAATTTCAAGATCCGGACCGGCTATCCGGTCGGCTGCAAGGTCACACTGCGCGGCGCGCGCATGTACGAATTCCTCGATCGCCTGGTCAATGTCGCCATGCCGCGCATCCGCGACTTCCGCGGCATCTCGGGCAAGGCATTCGACGGCCGCGGCAACTACAACATGGGGGTCAAGGAGCAGATCATCTTCCCCGAGATCGAGTACGACAAGATCGACGCGATCCGCGGAATGAACATCACGATTTCAACTACCGCCAGGACCGACGAGGAAGCGAGGGCGCTCCTTGCGGCATTCAGATTTCCGTTCCGGAACTAAAGGACGACCATGGCAAAAACGGCTTTGATCAACCGCGACCAGAAGCGCCGCAAGACCGTCAAGAAGTTCGCGGCCAGGCGCGCCGAACTGCTGGCGATCGCCAACAACCAGAAACTTTCACCGGAAGAGCGTTATGAGGCGCGGATGAAGCTTCAGAAGCTGCCGCGCGACGCTTCCCCGGTGCGTCTCAGGAACCGCTGCGCGCTGACCGGCCGGCCGCGCGGCGTGTTCCGCAAGTTCGGCTTGGCGCGCGGCAAGCTGCGCGACATCGCGATGCGCGGCGAAATTCCGGGCGTCATCAAGGCCAGTTGGTGAAACCCAGGTTCAGAGTTTCAGGTTTAAAGTTCAAAGTTGGAACCTGGAACCTGGAACGTTGAACCTTGAACTAGGAACAGAAAACATATGAGTATGAGTGATCCGATCGCCGATATGCTCACGCGCATTCGCAATGCGCAGGAGTCGGAAAAACAATCGGTGGCGATACCGGCAAGCAGGCTGAAGGCCGCGATCGCCAATGTGCTCAAGGACGAGGGCTATATCGAGGATTTCGCGGTGCGCGAGAACGCCGGCAAGCCGCTGCTCGAGATCAGCCTCAAGTATTACGCCGGCAAGCCGGTGATCGAGAAAATCGAACGCATCAGCCGCCCGGGACTGCGGATCTACCGGCCCGGCCGCGATCTTCCGAAGGTCATGAACGGCCTGGGTATCGCGATCGTGTCGACATCCAGGGGCGTGATGACCGACCGCAAGGCGCGCGGGCTCGGCGTGGGCGGCGAAGTCCTGTGCATCGTCGCCTAGGAGTTTGTCGGACTTGGCCCCGACAAACTCCTTATGCAAAACCGGCGCCAGGAAAATTGCAAAAGAGGATGACAGATATGCGAATTCACCCCTGCTTTTCTTCATATCCGGCCGCTTCGGGTGGATGTTCTTTCGAATTGTCAGCCGGTTTTGCTGTTAGCAGCCTGTACGGACTGTTAAGTCCGACAGGCTGCTAGCGGGAACAGCGGAGTAAGCGATGTCGAGAATCGGGAAAAGTCCGGTGGTGCTGCCGGAAAAAGTGGAAGTGGCACTGAACCAGAGCGAGATCTCGGTGAAAGGGCCGCTCGGCGTGCTCACGCAGAAGCTCACGCCGAACGTCACGGTGGAAAAGATCGATAACCGCATCGAGTTCAGGGTCACCAACAATTCGCACCATGCGAACGCGATGTCGGGCACGCTGCGGGCGCTCATCGCCAACATGGTGACCGGCGTGACCAAGGGCTTCGAAAAGAAACTCACGTTGGTCGGCGTCGGTTACCGGGCGCAGGCGCAGGGCGACAAACTCAATCTCTCGCTCGGGTTTTCGCACCCGGTGGTGCATCAGATGCCAAAGGGCGTCAAGGCCGAGACGCCGACCCAGACCGAGATCGTGATCAAGGGCGTGGACCGGCAGCTCGTCGGGCAGGTGGCGGCGGAAGTGCGCGGCTATCGCAGCCCCGAACCCTACAAGGGCAAGGGCGTGCGCTATGCCAACGAGCGGATCGTGCTCAAGGAAACCAAGAAGAAGTAAGCGGGGCGAGACATGATAGACAAGAATCAAGCACGGTTGCGGCGGGCACGTCAGACGCGCACCAAGATCGCGGAACTGAAAGCGGTGCGCCTGACGGTGCATCGCTCCGGCAGTCACATCTATGCCCAGGTGATCGACGCCTCCGGCGCGACGGTGCTGGCGAGCGCCTCCACGGTCGAACCCGACGTGCGCAAGACGCTGAAGAATGGCGGCAACGTGAAGGCGGCGGCCGAAGTGGGAAAACGCATCGCCGAGAAAGCGACAAAGCTCGGCATCGAGTCGGTGGCGTTCGACCGTTCGGGTTACCGGTTCCACGGTCGCGTCAAGGCGCTGGCGCAAGCGGCGCGTGAAGCAGGCCTCAAGTTCTAAACGGGATACCTCATGGCGAAGATACAGGCAGGAAAAATGCATACCGGCGAGGAGCGTAGCGACGGTCTGCGCGAGAAGATGGTCGCGATCAACCGCGTCACCAAGGTGGTGAAGGGCGGGCGCGTGATGGGTTTTGCCGCGCTTACCGTGGTCGGTGACGGCGACGGCAGGATCGGCATGGGCAAGGGCAAGGCGCGCGAGGTCCCGGTCGCGGTGCAGAAAGCGATGGAAGAAGCGCGCAACAAGATGGTCAAGATCCAGCTCAAGAACGGCACGCTGCAGCATTCGGTGACCGGAAGGCACGGCGCCGCGCGGGTCTACATGCAGCCGGCGTCCGAAGGCACCGGCATCATTGCCGGCGGCCCGGTGCGCGCGGTGCTCGAAGTGATGGGCGTGACCAACATTCTTTGCAAGTGCCTCGGCTCGACCAATCCCTACAACGTCGTGCGCGCGACGATCAACGGCCTGACGGCGATGAATACGCCGGCGGACATCGCGGCAAAGCGCGGCAAATCGGTCGCGGAAATCACGGAGTAGGCGATGGCCAGCGAACGGGGCAGGACATTGAAGGTCACGCTGGTGAAAAGTCCGATCGGCGCCAAGCCGGAGCACCGCGCGTGCGTGCGCGGCCTGGGTCTGCGCCGGCTCAACCACACCGTGGAAGTCGCCGACACGCCGGCCATCCGCGGCATGATCAACAAGGTGTCGTATCTTGTCAGGTGCGAGGGCTGAAATGCGGTTAAACGAAATCAAACCGGCTGCCGGTTCCAAGCATTACAAGAAGCGTGTCGGCCGCGGCATCGGCTCCGGGCTCGGCAAGACCGCCGGGCTCGGCCACAAGGGCCAGAAAGCGCGCGCGGGCGGTTTTCACAAGGTCGGTTTCGAGGGCGGCCAGATGCCGCTGCAGCGCCGGCTGCCGAAGCGCGGTTTCGTGTCGCTCGCGAAGGATGACACCGCCGAGGTGCGGCTCGGCGACCTGCAGAAAATGAAAGCGGACACCATCGATCTTGCTGCGCTCAAGGAAGCGGGGGTCGTAGCGCAGCGCGCGTTGCGCGCCAAAGTGATCCTGTCCGGCGAACTGAAGCGCAAAGTGGCGCTGAAAGGCCTGCTCGTCACCAAGGGTGCGCGCGCCGCGATCGAAGGCGCCGGCGGCAGCATCGAAGCGCCCGTCAAAGAGGAGACCGCCACCGCAGCCCAGGACGGCGGCAAGCCCAAGGGCGAGCAAGCCGGCGCCGCCACAGCCGCCGACAAGAGCGGGGCGCAATAAGCTTGGCTACCAACGAATCGCTGCTGGCTGCGGGCAAGATGGGCGACCTGAAACGCCGCCTGCTGTTCCTGCTGGGTGCGCTCATCGTGTTCCGCATCGGCTCCTTCATCCCGGTGCCGGGCATCGATCAGCTGCAACTCGCGGAGCTGTTCAAGTCGCAGCGCGGCGGGATCCTCGACATGTTCAACATGTTCTCCGGCGGCGCATTGTCGCGCTTTTCGATCTTCGCGCTCGGGATCATGCCCTACATTTCGGCGTCGATCATCATGCAGCTGATGACGGTGGCGTCGCCCACGCTGGAGGCGCTCAAGAAGGAAGGCGAGGCCGGGCGCCGCAAGATCACCCAGTACACGCGTTACGGCACGGCGGGCCTCGCGCTTTTCCAGGGCCTGGGAATCGCCATCGCGCTCGAGTCGCAGCCGGGGCTCGTCGTCGAGCCGGGGCTCGCGTTCCGGCTGACCGCGATGATCACGCTGGTGACCGGCACCATCTTTCTGATGTGGCTCGGCGAGCAGATCACCGAGCGCGGCATCGGCAACGGCATTTCGCTCATCATCTTCGCCGGTATCGCCGCCGGATTTCCGCAGGCGGTGGGCGGCACGCTCGAGCTGGTGCGCACCGGCGCGTTTTCGATTCTGACCGCGCTCATCATCGGCACGCTGGTGGTGGGTGTCACCGCGTTCGTGTGTTTCGTCGAGCGTGGCCAGAGGAAGATTCTGGTGAATTATGCCAAGCGCCAGGTCGGCCGCAAGCTTTACGGCGGGCAGACCTCGCACCTGCCGCTCAAGCTCAACATGTCGGGGGTGATTCCGCCGATCTTCGCATCAAGTATCATCCTGTTCCCGGCGACGCTCACCGGCTGGTTCGGCTCGGGCGAGGGATTCACCTGGCTCAAGGACATCGCGGCTACCCTGCATCCCGGACAACCTATCTACACGATGCTGTACGCCTCGGCGATCATCTTCTTCTGCTTTTTCTATACCGCGCTGGTGTTCAATCCGAAGGAAACCGCGGACAACCTGAAGAAGAGCGGCGCTTTCGTGCCGGGCATCCGGCCGGGCGACCAGACCGCGCGCTACATCGAGAAGATCACGTTGCGGCTCACGCTCACGGGCGCGATTTACGTGACGCTGGTGTGTCTGCTGCCGGAGTTTCTGATCGTGTGGAAGAACGTGCCGTTCTATTTCGGCGGGACGTCACTCCTCATCATCGTGGTCGTGACGATGGATTTCATGGCCCAGGTGCAGGCCTACGTCATGTCGCACCAGTACGAGAGCCTGCTCAAGAAGGCCAATTTCAAGGGCGGTGTGTTTCCGACACGGTAATGGCGAAAGAAGAAACGATACAGATGCAGGGCGAGGTGGTGGAGAACCTGCCCAATGCAACATTCAGGGTAAAACTGGAAAACGGTCACGTAGTGCTCGGGCACATTTCCGGCAAGATGCGCATGCACTACATCCGGATACTTCCGGGCGACAAGGTCACGGTGGAGCTGACGCCGTACGACCTCACGCGCGGCCGCATCGTGTTCCGGGCGAAGTAAAGAGAGCGTGAAACGTGAATAGTGAAAAGTGAAACGTTGCATCCCGGAACCTAACCCGATGGACAGACTCTTTACGTTTCACATTTCACCTTTCACTCACTTACAAGGAAGCAATCATGAAAGTGCAAGCATCGGTGAAACGCATGTGCCGCAACTGCAAGATCGTCAAGCGCAAAGGCGTGGTGCGGGTGATCTGCAAGAATCCCCGTCACAAGCAGCGCCAGGGCTGATTTCGAATTGAAAATTAACTGGTTAGGCGTTAAAATTACAGGTTTTCCGTTCTTGGGGTAAGACATGGCGCGCATAGGCGGCGTAAACATTCCGAATCATCAGCATGCGGAAATCGCGTTGACCGCGATTTACGGTATCGGCCGCAGCCGAGCGCGCGCAATCTGCGCCGCAGCCGGCGTGGGCTCGTCCAGCAAGATCAAGGATCTGTCCGATTCCGAGATGGACAAGCTGCGCGAGCATGTCACCAAGTATGCGGTCGAAGGCGATTTGCGCCGCGAAGTGTCGATGAACATCAAGCGGCTGATCGATCTCGGTACCTGGCGTGGCAAGCGCCACCGCGCCGGACTGCCGGTGCGCGGCCAGCGCACCCGCACCAACGCCCGCACCCGCAAGGGTCCGCGCAAGAGCGCGGTCAAGGTAATGAAAGCAGTTACAGTTTAAAGGTAATCCGACATGGCAAAAGCAAGCACCCGGGTGCGCAAGAAGGTCAAGAAGAATGTGGCGGAAGGCATCGCCCACGTTCACGCGTCCTTCAACAACACCATCGTGACCATCACCGACCGCCAGGGCAACGCGCTGGCGTGGGCGACCTGCGGCAGCAACGGCTTCAAGGGCTCGCGCAAGTCGACGCCGTTCGCCGCGCAGGTGGCGGCCGAGAAAGCCGGCAAGCTCGCACAGGAGTGCGGCGTCAAGAACATCGAGGTGCGCATCAAGGGCCCGGGGCCGGGCCGCGAATCCGCGGTGAGGGCGCTCAACGCCGTCGGCTTCAAGATCACCAGCATCGCGGACGTGACCCCGGTGCCGCACAACGGCTGCCGTCCGCCGAAAAAGCGCCGTATCTAAGAGGGAGAACCGACCGTGGCAAGGAATCTCGACGCAAAATGCCGGCAGTGCCGCCGCGAAGGCGAGAAACTGTTCCTGAAAGGCGAAAAGTGCTTCACCGACAAGTGCGCGATCGAACGCCGCAACTATCCGCCGGGGCAGCACGGCCAGAAAAACACGCGTCTCTCCGGTTATGGCGTGCAACTGCGTGAAAAGCAGAAAGTGCGCCGCATCTTCGGTCTGCTCGAGCGCCAGTTCCGCAAGACCTATCATGCCGCCGAGCAGAGCAAAGGCATCACCGGCGAGGCCCTGCTGCAGGCGCTGGAATCCCGGCTCGACTCGGTGACCTATCGGATGGGTTTCGGCGCCTCGCGCACCGAAGCGCGCCAGATCGTGCGCCACAACGGCATCCTGGTCAACGGCAAGCGCGTCAACATCCCGTCGTTCCAGTGCCGTCCGGGCGACGTGATCGAGGTCGCGCAGCCCGCCAAGGACCAGCTGCGCATCAAGGGCGCCGCCGAAGCGGCGGAGTCCCGCGGCTTCCCCGAGTGGGTCGAAGTCGACGCCAAGGCACTCAAAGGCACGTTCAAGGCGCGTCCGCAGCGCTCCGAACTGCCGTCAACGATCAACGAGTCGCTCGTAGTCGAGCTCTACTCGAAGTAATTTCCGAGAGGTATTTGAGCCATGCAAAGCAGTGCGTTCCTTAAGCCTCGCATCATCGACGTACAGAACATCTCGCCGTACCACGCCAAGCTCACGATGGAACCATTCGAGCGCGGTTACGGCCACACGCTCGGCAATGCACTCCGCCGCACGCTGTTGTCGTCGATGCCAGGGTATGCCGCGACCGAAGTCAAGATCAGCGGCGTGTTGCACGAATACTCGACGCTCGACGGCGTGCAGGAAGACGTGGTGGACATCCTGCTCAATCTCAAGGGCATCGTGCTGAAGCTGCACAACCGCGGGGAAGCTCTGCTCACGCTCAAGAAAGCGGGCGAGGGCGTCGTGACCGCGGGGGACATCGAGCCGATGCACGACGTCGAAATCGTCAATCCCGACCATGTGATCGCGCATCTCGCCTCCGGCGGCAAGCTCGACATGCAGATCAAGATCGAGCCGGGCCGCGGTTACATCGCGGCAACCAGCCGCAAGATGGTGGGGGAGGAAGGCCGCAGCGTCGGCGCCATCCTGCTCGACGCTTCGTTCAGCCCGGTACGCCGCGTCAGCTACGCGGTCGAGTCCGCGCGCGTCGAGCAGCGCACCGACCTCGACAAGCTCATCATGGACATCGAGACCAACGGCGCGATCGAACCGGAAGAGGCGGTACGCTACGCCGCGCGGGTACTGGTCGAGCAGCTGTCGGTGTTCGCCGATCTGAAGGGCATGCCGGCGCAGATCGAGGAAAAGAAAGCGACGCAGATCGATCCGATTCTGCTGCGTCCCGTGGACGACCTCGAACTCACCGTGCGCTCGGCGAACTGCCTCAAGGCGGAGAACATCTACTACATCGGCGACCTCATCCAGCGCACCGAGACCGAACTCCTGAAGACGCCGAACCTCGGCCGCAAGTCGCTCAACGAGATCAAGGAAGTGCTCGCCTCGCGCGGCCTCACGCTGGGCATGAAACTCGAGAACTGGCCGCCAGCGGGGCTGGAGAAAGTCTAAAAGCAACGATGAACGCGGAACGCGGAACGATGAACCGGGAAAGGGCCATGCTGTGCCTCTTGTTCATTGTTCATCATTCATCGTTCATCGTTCAGTGAGGAACGAACAATGCGTCACCGCCACGGTTTACGTAAACTTAATCGCACCAGCAGCCATCGCCTGGCGATGCTGCGCAACATGACCAATTCCCTCCTGCGGCACGAGGTGATCAAGACCACGCTGCCCAAGGCAAAGGAACTGCGCCGCGTGGTCGAGCCGATCATCACGCTCGGCAAGAAGCCGTCGCTCGCCAACCGCCGGCTGGCGTTCGATCGCCTGCGCGACCGCGACATCGTGGTCAAGCTCTTTGCCGAGCTCGGCCCGCGCTACGCCAAGAGGAACGGCGGCTATCTGCGGATCCTCAAATTCGGCTTCCGCAAGGGAGATAACGCGCCCATGGCGGTGGTCGAGTTGATGGACCGTCCGGAGCTTACCGACCAGCCGAAAACGAAGGAAAGCAGGAAAGGCGACAGGAAGGAGACGCCGGCCCAGGCTGCAGCCTAGCCCGCACCTGTTTCAGGAAGAAGCCGGCCTCGCGCCGGCTTTTTTGCTCTTGCTGTTCAAAAGCATAAACGCGAAGGATTGAAGGGAGGATAGGCGATAGGAGAAAGGCGCAAAGCCTCTCGTCGGTCACGCCTCTCTCCTCTCTCCTTTCGCCTTTCCATAAATGCAGTCTTGGCGTCTTGGCGGTTCAAGGGTTTAGAATTCCCGCATGCTGAACGACCTGGAACTTACCGGCCGCGCCCGCACGCACGTCGTGCAGCGCGACGATCTCAAGGCGGCGCTGCAGCACAATATCGTCGAGCCGTTTCTCGCGATGAAGGACGCCGCGGCGCGCGACGGCATCGCCATTGAAATCGTAAGTGCGTTCCGCGATTTCGAGGCTCAGCAGAGAATCTGGGACCGGAAGTACCGCGGCGAGCGGCCGCTCCACGACGCGCACGGCAACGTGACGGAGCACGCGAAGCTGAGCGGCGCGGCGTTGATTGACGCCATCATGTGCTGGAGCGCGGTGCCGGGCGGCAGCCGCCATCACTGGGGGAGCGAGATCGACGTGATCGATCGCGCTGCCGTCCCGGAAGGCTACCGCGTGCGCCTGCAGCCCGAGGAAACACAGCCGGGCGGCGTGTTCCATCGGCTGCATCAGTGGCTCGACGAGAACATGGCCCGTTACGGGTTCTTTCGGCCCTATCGCACCTATCGCGGCGGTGTGTATCCCGAGCCCTGGCACCTGAGCTACGCGCCGGTTTCAACCGTCGCCCTGCAACTGCTGACCGCGGAGCTGTTCGAGCAGGCGGTGCGCGCAAGCGATATCCTCGGCAAGGAACTGGTGCTGTCGCGCAGCGCCGGGATCTACCGCCAGTACGTGGCCAACGTCGATGCGCCTGAATTTCCAGGGCGGCAAGCGACGGCATAGCACATGAGCATTTATCTCTTCACCGATTTCGGCAGCGGCGACCTTTACGTGGGGCAGGTGAAGGCGGTGCTGCATCAGTACGCCCCGAGCGCGCACGTCGTGGATCTGCTGCACGAGGCGCCGGCGTTCAACGTGAAGGCTGGCGCCTACCTGCTGGCGGCGCTCGCCGAGCGCATCCCGGCGCCCAGCGTCACGCTCGCCGTCGTCGACCCGGGTGTCGGGAGCGCGCGTGAGCCTGTCATCGTGCTTGCCGACGGCAAATGGTTCGTCGGTCCCGACAACGGGCTGTTGTCGGTGGTGCTGGCGCGTGCGCAGGCGGCGCGGGTGTTCCCGATCACCTGGCGCCCGGATATATCATCGGCGTCGTTTCACGGCCGCGACCTCTTCGCACCGTTCGCGGGCATGCTGGCGAGCGGCGCTCTCGATGCCGGGCAACTCGAGCAGAAGACCGGGCTCGACGTGAGCCTGGACGGTGATGATCTTGCGGAGGTGATCTACATCGATCACTATGGCAACGCGTTTACCGGGCTGCGTGCGGGCAGCGTCGCACGCGACGCACGGGTCGTGACGGGAGATC
>MERI01000046.1 GCA_001772005.1 Betaproteobacteria bacterium RIFCSPLOWO2_12_FULL_62_58
TCGCCATCTGCAAGCAATACAACGTGCCCTGCGGCCATCCCCACGTGGACAGCGGGAATGTCGAGGCGATCCTCAAAAAAGGGTTTCGCTGGCTGATGCCGGCACCCATGCTATCGTTTGCAGCGCTCGAAAGGGGCCTGAAGGCGTCCGGCAGACTGTGAGCGTCAAATATGCAGATTTTATTGGCCGCGGTCCTCGCTTTCATTTGGATATGTCCGTTGCAGGCGCAGCGCGGCGCCTATCCTTCCGCTCCGGTCCGGATTGTCGTCGGTTTCCCTCCGGGCGGGGGAGTTGATGTGGTGGCGCGCCTGATCGCGCAGAAAATGGCGGGCGTCTGGGGGCAGCCGGTTGTGGTCGAGAACCGGCCGGGCGCGGCCAGCGTCCTGGCGACACGCCTGGTCGCGAGTGCCGCGCCGGACGGCTACACCGTCCTGATCAATTCCAATACGATGGTGGTCAACCAGGTAGGAAACCCGCCGTCGACCGATTCTACGAAGCGGTCCTGAAGGTCATGGCCATGGCGGACATCAAGGAACAGCTCGCCGTTCTCGGATTCGAACCGGCGGATACCTCGCACGACGAATTCCGGCGCCTGGTATCGGACGAGGTGAAGAAATGGGCGAAGGTACTGGAAGCGACCAATATCAAATTCGAATAGGAGCTGCGAACGGGCTCCGGCGCGGCCCGCAGGAAACGCGGCGGCAGTCATCTGCTGCGACTCCCACGGCGATCTATACGTCGTGCGCGCGGGACCGTGGGGACGGCGCCGGCGGGTCGTGAAGCACATGCGCTTGAAGCAAGTCTTGCGGTTCGCGCTTGGGTTGTCGAATCTCCATTCATCCAAGAGCTTTCCTGACGAGCGCGATGCATTCATCGAAGCTTCGCCGGTAATCGAGGACTTCAAGCTCGGCGAATGTCTGTTTCAAAGCCGCGTCCTGCGAGGCGATTCTCTGCAGAACCGTATCTCGCCGATCGCCGAGCACGGGCTCGATCTTCCAAAGAGCTCTTGGTTCCTTCTCCGCCACCATCGCAAGGTCGAAAATGTCGCGAGCCGTGAAATCGGCGGCGCGATGCCAGACCTTCTTCGCGACGATTTCGGCAGAAGTCTCGACTTCGACCTGGCGACCGAACAGGTCCTCCGTGACCGTAGGATCTTCCGTTAATGGCGCGGAGGCGACGAAGTCAATCTCCCCTTCCGGAAAAATCAGCTTGAGTGAGTTCGCTTGCTCAAAGTACTTGGTTGTCAGCGTATCGGCCCTGGTATTGAGCCTCGGACTCAAATAGCCCAGATACTGCGGATCGGGTACGAAGATGTCTATATCCTTGCTGAGGCGGTGGTGGTGCCGGCGCATCAGGACCGTCCCGCCTCCAAAGCTCCAGTCTTCGAGCGTGATTCCTGCATAGCTCACCGAATCGATTAGCTCAAGGGCGCGCAGGAACAACGTCTCCCAGATACTCAGCCGGTCTTCAGCCATCTCTCAGCGCTCCGCGACACACCCAAATCGTTCACCAGTTTGCGCAGGTTTCTCTCAAGCTTTCCCGGTTTCATCCATCCGGCCGCTTCCTCAACGAGGCCCCGCAGCAACGCCATCGGCGCCTCATCGAACAGCGTCCTCAAATGCGGGCCCCGCTTTGCCGGGACCTTGCCGGTCACGAGTGCGTGGATCAGTTCGTCCTCGGTGAGCGCGCTCTTGAAGCTCACGTTCGCGCTCGTGCACGCCATGCGCACGTAGTCCGGCCGGCGCGGCCGCATCTCCTGCTGGAGCGTCACGCCCAGCCCCAAGTGGTGCAGCACGGCCAATACCTTCCGGATGCCCAGGTCCCGCACCAGGCCGCTCTCCAGCAGGTTGAGCGTTTCGCGGGACAACCCGGTCGCGCGGGCGAGCTGCACCTGCGTCAGCCCCCGCGCCTGACGCGCCCTCCGGATTTCGCTGCCAAGTTCCTGGATTCTCACCGCTTTCCTTGAATATTAGATATATGCAACATTACAGAGACTCGGATGCGATGTCAAAAGGCGCATCCCCCGCGGTCCTGCTTGACACGTTTAATAGTCTGCGAGACTATAAGGCTTTAAGCTCGGTGCGATGAAGGAGACCTCTCATGCGGACAATTGAAGTTGACTTCGACGTGTACAAGGCGCTGATGATGCGGCGGCCGTCCGAGGACGTCACCGAAAATGACGTGCTGCGCGCCCTACTTCAGCTTCCGCGCAAGAAGGGGCCAAGCGCGGTGCCGGCGGCCCCGGCCCAAGGTGATTGGATCGCCAAGGGCGTGCGGTTTCCCGCGGGCACGGAATTTCGGGCGCACCACAAGGGACAGACCTACCTCGCGCGCGTGGAGTCGGGCGCGCTCGTGCTCAACGGCAAACGATACGATTCGCCGTCATCGGCGGCAGTCTCGATTACTGGAAGCGCGGTCAACGGCTGGCGGTTCTGGGAGGCACGATCGCCTGGGGAGGCGAGTTGGAAGATGATTGAGTCGATGCGCAGGTCGCGTGGCTAATTGGGGAGGGGGTAGGTTTGCGCGCCGAGCGGCGCAATCCTATTTTTTGGGCGCGTCCACAGGAATCGTCCCCAACTGGTTCCGGTCGCTTTCGCCGACATAGGTTAGGTGCTCGTGTACTCGGCCGTCTCGGTGTCCGAGAGATTCAACTGGGAATGGATTTCGCCCACCGGCGTGTAAATGTAATCCCCCGCCTCGGCATCGATCACCTGCTGATTGCCTTCCGGCCCGAAGAAAAAGCGGATGCGGCCTTTGGCGACATAGGTTCCGCGGCAAACTTTGGTGTGGGAGTGGGTGCTGCTCCGGTAGCCCGGGGGCATGATGTTATGGGCCAGCGTGAACGGCGGGTTCAAGTTCGGAATCGTGGCCGAGCAGATGCCCAGTTCGAGTCCGGTTTTCGGATTCCGCTGTGCATCCTTCCCTTTAAGAAGCGTTGCCATGGCTCTCTCGTCCTTTCGGTCGATTTCAGGTCTTGGAAGCGTAATGTGCCATTCAGCCCTGGCGCCTACTGGTCAATCACGAAACCAATGCGGCGTTTCTGCTTCGGCGGAGGCGGAGCGGCAAGCTCGCGTATCGCAGTAATCAAACCCGCTATCGCCTGGTCATGTGTTGCGACTTTCCGCTCCAACTCATCCAGCTTCCCGGAAAGTTCTTCGTTGGTCGCAATCATTGCGCGCAGTCGCACGAACGCGCGCATGATCTCGATGTTGACCCGGATCGCTTGAGGGCTGTTCAGCACACTCGAAAGCATGGCGACACCCTGCTCGGTGAAGGCGAAGGGTGAATAGCGGCGGCCGCCCCAACTTGAGGTCACAATTTGTGACCTCAAGTTTGTAACTTCCTGTTTGTTAAGCTCAAATAGGAAATCTGAAGGAAACCGCTCCCGGTTTCGTTTTACCGCTTGGACGAGAACCTTGGTCTGCACGCCGTAAAGGCCGGCCAAAGTGGAATCCAGGAGCACCCTATGGCCGCGCAGCAGCAGAATCGACTGCTCGATCTGTAATGCAGAGATGAGCGCCTTGCTGCGAGCAGCCATTCCTCCTCCTTCAGTTCGTTTTTTTCGATAACGGCAATGACCGCGAAGCCGTTGACGCGGGAAGATGCGCAGCATTCTGACAGGCTACCGTCGCGACGGCAGCCTCAGCCGGCCGCAGATCGGCCGCATCATGGAGACGGTTGAAAGTGCGCTCGCCGGCTGCGAGCATCTCGTGCCGAGCAATCGCGTGTTTGAACTAGCCGGCAAGTCGCGTCTGTCGGCCTATGATTGTGAATTTATCGCCTTGGCCTCCGTGCTTGCAGTGCCGCTCGTGACCGCTGACAAAGCCGTGCTCAGGGCGTTTCCGGAGCAGGCGCGGACGATGGAATCGTTCCTGGCGGACTGATTCCCACGCGGTGGGCCGCTTCGCCCGCGCGCCCTCCACTCACTCCCGCCCTCACCCCCTCACGCTCTCACGGCTGTCTATGTTGTGGGCCAGCGTGAACGGCGGGTTGCCATTCCTGTGACATTGCCGTTTGAAGGGTAAGTGCGGCCCCACCCCACAGCAAACTTCCCACTGCTAATGGAAATATGAGGGACGAATCGCCAAAAATACTATAAAGGAGCAATAGGACCGCAATCAGCGGAGTCGCGAAAGAAAACATTGAGGCCACCCCAAATACGAACTGCCCTATCCCTTTTCTGAAAATGGAACCGAAAGTAGCGGCGACAAATGCCCACAACACAGCAAGGCTAGCTGCTGCAACCACGTCAAGTATGGTCAACCCGGTGCTTTGCAAAATCTGCGATAGAAATGATTGTCCTAATGCGTCCGTCCCTAACCAGTTCTCGAACGATGGCGGTGCGTAGGGGGAAAACCCGGCAAGAGACCTTGAGCTCATTGCGGGTCCCCAATAACTCCGAGAGCACCTGGTGACGAGCGAAGGAGTGGCGGCAATGAAAGGGAAAAAGCCGCGCGAATGGCGAGTGCGCCGAACGTGATGAAAGTCGTGATGGCTAGCCTTCCCCGTCCACCCCCACATGCTGCGCCACGCTTGCGGCTACAAGCTCGCCAACGAGGGCCACGTACGCCTTCCTCTCATAGCAAAAGGAAAAAGCTTGAATTCGCCCTGGAACCTTGCCAGTATGATTTCTTCGGAAAGGAGGTCAGATGTCAGATAACAAACCCAAACCTACCGGCCCTGAGCCTGAACGCCTCAAGCTAGAGGGTGACTGGATGCAGGCGGTTGAAAAAGCATTGAAGAAGAAAAAACCTGCCGCCGGATGGCCTGAGCCACCGGGAAGGTACGGCAACAAGAAAACGCGCCAGAAATCCAAGTAAGGCGCGGTTGGCGGCTCCGCACTCAGCATTAGCCGATTGCCGACGCATGAACGCCCGGCATGAAGCCTGACCGAAACACGCGAACGACAGAAACTGGCGTCAGGACGCGAACGCATATGGATGATGCGGGTGGTACGCGACTAATCGGTGATCGGTGACTGATGAAGCGTGACTGTGACTGATGGGGCGTGACGGGGGATTTTTGAACGATGAACGATGAATGATGAACGATACGGCGGGAGAGCGGGAGGTCGGGATGGCGATCTTGAAGGATGAAGGAGGAAGGAGGAAGGAGGAAGGAGGAAGGAGGAAGGAGGAAGGACGAGCACCTAGAGCAACTTGGTGAACGTGCCACCGCCGATTCCGCGAATTGCTACGCAGTCATCTCTGCAGGGCGATCATTTGCGGCCGATGGTCCTTGAGCCACGCTGTGACATCCTGCAATAACCGGTCGGCCTCAGCGATGCAGTGTTCTGCCGAAGAATCGTCAATGTCCTCGCCCGTATAGTCGGAAAGATTACGCTTGCGCCGCAGCGTATCGAGCACGGTGACACGGGCCGGCGCCAGCCCGATCTTCAGCAAGTTCTGCAAAGTCACTGGCATCCCCCAGCAGGAATATCTTCGGCTCCCGTACCACCCTCGCAACGAAGCGGTCGCGGCTGGCCAGCTTCGCCTCGAAGGCGGCCTGGGTCATCACCACCGGGTTCACTTCGCGCCGCAACCGTTTGCCCGCCCGGCTCAGCGCCGCCACCACCGCAGCAAACGAGGCCGAACCCACCACCAGCACATCCACGTCGCTGGTGGCGCGCTCCTTGCCTTGCGCCACCGACCCGAAGATAAACGCCACGCGTATCTTGCCCGCAATCGGCGTCAGCGCCTCGCGCAGCACGTCGGCGAGCCCGGCCGTCTTGCGGAAAATGCCGGCCAGTTCCTCGTGGATCGGGCACGTGCGGTTGACCTGATAGCGCACCTGGTTGCCAGCCGCCGACCGAAGCAGCAGCCCGGCATCGCTCAGCAGTTTTAGTTCGCGATGCAGCGAGCCGGCCGGCACGCCGGTCAGCCGGCCGATCTCCCGCACATAGAAGCTCTCATCGGGCCGCAGCAACAGCAGCGCCAGAATCTGCCGGCGATAGGCGCCGAATAGAATCTCGACCAATTGCGGTGCTTGCGGGTGCGCGTTTGCTCTCATACTGAGAACAAGTGTAGCGGATTTGAGAACAACCTGGCAAGCCCCTGACTACGGCGACAGCAAGCAGACCGGCGTCATGCGGCCCCGATGTGACAGGGCAGGCGTGGGGATCCATTTTCAAGAGCCGAAACACTGTCGATTCTGTTACCCGTTGTATGGATTCCCGACTGCTCGGGAATGACACCTGCTATTTGCGGCCCTATGGGTCCCGGCCTTCGCGGTCGTAGACGATCGGCGAGCGCATGCGGTCGCGCAGAAACATGAGATCGCGCTTCGTTTTCCGCATCAGCGTATGCGTTAACGCGCTTTGCGTCGAATGCCCAGACCCGGAAATCTGATCGAGGTCCCATCCTTCGAGAAGCACGAGTACTGGAGTTCGCCCGGATGCGACGCCCCGTATACAGTATGCAAGGTGTTGGCCGCGATCACGCCGCTGGCCGAGTGAGTTCGCCGCTCTGGTAATCCCGTATCGCCTGCTCGATTTCCTCCCGCGTGTTCATGACGAAGGGGCCGTACTGCACGATGGGTTCATGCAGCGGCCGGCCGGCGAGAACGAGCAGGCGCGCGCCTTCGGCGCCGGCGGTCACTTCAATCCGGTCGCCTGCGGACAACGCACCCGCGCTGTGCGCATCGAGCGGGCGTGCCGCACCCGTCGGGCCGACGTTGACGCTGCCCTCGTAGGGGTAGACGAAGACGTTGTAGTCGCTCTTCACCGCGTGCGAAAACGTTGCGGCCGCGAGCAACTCCACGTCAATGTAGAGCGGATCCGTGGTCAGGCCCTGGATCGGGCCCGGCGTCGACTGACCGTCGAGCACGAGGGTACCGGCGATCACCTTGACGCGGCCGCCGCCCGGCAGCGGCACTACGGGAATTTCGGGCGGCTGGAGGTCGCGGTAGCCCGCGGGCTTCATCTTTTCCCGCGCGGGCAAGTTGATCCAGAGCTGGAACCCGCGCATGCGCCCCTGCTCCTGCTGCGGCATTTCGGAATGGATGATGCCGCGCCCCGCGGTCATCCACTGCACGCCCCCTGTCTTAAGGTCGCCGCGGTGGCCGAGATGATCCTCGTGCAGCATGTGCCCGTCCAGGAGGTAGGTGACGGTCTCGAAACCGCGATGCGGATGGGCCGGAAAGCCGGCAATGTAGTCGTTCGCGTCATCGGAAGAAAACTCGTCCAGCATCAGGAACGGGTCGAGCCGCAGCCCTTGCGACCGCCCCAGACTGCGCCGGAGCTTGACGCCTGCGCCGTCCGAGGTCGGAACGGATTGGATCACTTGTTGCAGCGTGCGCGTGCCCGCAACGTCGTTGTCCACGGCATTCTCCTTTCGATAGCGGTTGGGTTCAGGCGGCGACGGCGAAACGCTCCGGCGCACCCAATTGCTCAATCGCGCGATGCGCCTGCGCCAGACCGGCCTGTTTGCTGGCTTCGCTGACGGCAAGCCCTTCGGCATAGACGAATTCTACGTCCGCGATACCCAGGAAGCGCAGGAACTCGCGAACGTATGGGGTCTGGCTGTCGAGCGGCGTGCCGGCGTACAGGCCGCCACGCGTCGCAAACACGTAGGCCTTCTTGCCGGTCAGCAGGCCCGTGGACCCCTTGTCGGTATAGCGGAAGGTGACGCCAGCGCGCGCGATGTGGTCGAAGTACGCCTTGAGGACGGAGGGCAAGCCGAAGTTGTACATCGGGAGCCCCAGCACGATCACATCCGCGCGCTTGAGTTCGTCGATCAGGGTGTCCGAATAGGCCACCACCAACTGCTGCTCGGGACTGCGCTCGCCCGGTTTCTCGAGGAATGCCTGGAAGCGCTCGGCCGTCAGGTGCGGCGCAGGGTCGCGCGCCAGGTCCCGCACGACGACTTTCGCGTCGCGATTCCTTGCGCGCCAACCGGCGACGAACTGGTCCGCCAAGCGGGTGGATTGGCCAGCGCTTGAAAATATGCTGGTATTGAGCTGAAGCAAAGTCTTCATTTCGCATCTCCTTATGAATGGGTGATGCCATTTAAGCATTTATAAATTCGATAAAAAAGACTAAAATTCAGACTATATCAATCTATTTACTTGATATATGACCCCTACGCCGCGTATCTCGCTCGAACAATGGCGAGTCCTGATGGCGGTGGTCGACGCGGGCGGCTACGCCCAAGCCGCGGAGGCGCTCCACAAGAGCCAGTCATCCGTGACCTATGCCGTGCAGAAGCTCGAATCGCTGCTCGGCGTAAAGGCGTTCGAGATCCGCGGTCGCAAAGCGATCCTGACTCCGACGGGGCAGTTGCTGTATCGGCGCGCGCGCGCGCTGCTGGATGAGGCGAGCGGTCTCGAAAAAGCGGCGCGCACGCTGTCGGCGGGATGGGAGGCTGAGATCCGCGTGGCGATGGAGATCATCTTCCCCACGTGGCTTATGCTCCGTTGCCTGGATCGCTTTGCCGCGGAGGCCCCGCACACCCAAATTGAACTGATCGAGTCAGTGCTGGGCGGCACGCCTGAGGCGCTCCTGCAGGGACAGGCCGATCTCGCGATTTCCGGGTTGATTCCCCCGGGTTTCCTGGGCGAACCCCTGATGCGCATGCGCGTGATTCTCACTGCGCATCCGGATCATCCCCTGCACCGGCTGGGACGCGAGCTGACAATTCAGGATTTGCGGGCGCATCGCCAGCTGTTGGTGCGCGAGTCGGGCTCCAAGCGCGCTACCCGGCCATCAGTAGAAGCGGCTGAGCGGTGGACGGTCAGTCATATGGCGACGTCCATCGAAGCCGCGCGCACCGGCCATGGCTACGCCTGGTTTCCCGAGGATAAGATCCGTGACGAACTGGCCGCAGGCATTCTGAAGAAGCTGCCATTGCGTGAAGGTGGGGAACGCTTTGTCGAGTTGTACCTGGTTTTCGCCGACCGCGACTCCGCAGGCCCGGGCGCGCGGCGCCTGGCCGAGATCATCCGCGAGTTGGTGGCAAGCGAGTGCGCGCGGTCCGCGGCAGCGCCCGTCCATGTCGGCCCCCGCGTCAACCCCCTCGCCGATGGAACTCCTGGGCGACGGCAAGCGCCGGCGGCAAGCGGTCCGATTGTCCATGCGCGCACGGGCGATGCCCGACGTGGGAGTAAACGCCAAGCGCGATGAAGCGCGTTTCCGCATTACGCCGGATTGAGCGGTGTCACTCGCGTAGCAAAAGTTGATTTGTTACGTCAGTGTCGGGAGCAGCACGGGAGTACTGCGTTTGTCTGCAAGCATAATGTCGGGTCGCCTTGATCGGCCGCGCCGCGTAGTGGAGAATAAAGGGAGGCTGGTATCCTGAGTCGTTAATTGGTTGCAAAATTCTGGGTGTAGGTCGGGGTACGCATAGCGTTCCCCGACATCCGCCAGGCGTCAGGTAGCCGCCGCTACGGCAACCTGACCTACGCCGGCTCAATGCAAGCGGCTCCACGAATTCTGCATCGAAATAATGACTCACCACACTAGGTGTCGCCTGCATTTCTTGATCGAATGTCGCGGCCGGTCCCGTGTTCCCCTCTTCCGGAAAGGAGACGAAGATCCAACACATCGCAGTCATACTGACGTGGCTCTTGGTGCTCGGGATCGCCGGCTGCGCTCAACCTCCGAAACCGGGTGTCGAGGACGGCGAGGTTTTCAGCTTCAAGACGACGCGGACGCCGTACACGGCGGCGATCTGCATTGCCAGAAACGCCAAGAGCCGTCCCGGAAACATGACGGCAGAAGAAAGACTGCTGGGAGAAACATCGATGGAAGTCATCGTGCGCTCGCGGGGCGAAACGCTCGCCGTCGCACAAGTGCACCGTGACGGGCTGTTTTCGACAGTCTCGGTCCGGGTCATGACATCGATCGGTTCCGACCGCGAGGGTTTTGCGCGACAATTGATGGCGGACTGTTGAAACGTTCAATTCACGCGCTGACTTGACTACCAAGACGAGGTGTCAGATGGACACGAGCACAGCCGCACCGGATCGCGCCCTGCCCACGAAGGAGGCTTCGACGGCGGGTGAAGCGACGCAGGTCCTGGCCCGATTTGCGGCAACGCTCACCTACGACCAAATCCCGCCTCGCGTCAGGGAGTACTGCAAGGACCTTTTGCTGGACACCCTCGCGTGCGCGGTGGCCGGGCACCAGGGCGAGGAAACCCGCCAGCTCGCGGCGCTGGCGTCGGCGCTGGCGCGATCAAATGAGAGCAGCATCATCGGCGGGGATCGTCTCTCCCTGGCAGGAGCGACGCTATTGAACGGCTACCTGGTCACTGCCGTCACGATGTGCGACATTCACCGCTCCACTCTTACGCACATTACACCGGAAGTGATTCCGCCCGCCCTGGCCATTGCGGAGCGGGATTCGCTGTCCGGTCGGGACCTGCTGGTCGCCATAGCGACCGGGTGCGAAACGACAACACGGATCGGGATCGGATTGGATTACCCGGCGTTTCGCGCGCGGGGTTGGCACGGGCCTGGCGTCATTGGTCCGTTCGGCGCCGCTGCAGCCGTGGGCCGCCTGCTCGGCTTCGATCCCGAAACGATGGCGGCGGCATTCGGCCTGGCGGGCAGCCAGGCGGCGGGCACCTTTGCCGCGTGGGGAACGCCGACGGTCAAGTTCCACCAGTGTCGAGGCGCCTTCTCGGGGCTGATGGCGGCGCTGCTGGCGCAGCAGAAATTCTTGGCGACCCGCCAGTTTCTTACCGCTGCCGACGGTGGTCTGTACCATACTTATGCCAACGGGGGACGCCCTGACGTGGTCACCGAGAATCTGGGAGATCGCTGGGAGCTGGAACAAATCGCGCTGCGATTGTGGCCGTCCGCATCGACCATCCAGGGCGTGATTACCGCAATGTTCGACTTGGTGGATGGACACCGAGTCGGTCCCGATCGCATCAGGAGGCTGCGCGTTTCCATGAGTAAGAATGCGTTCGACTTGCACGGGGGCTTCGCGCGCTACAAGGCGAAGTTCGATGCACTCCTCTCCACCCACTATGCCGTAGCAGTGATCCTGCACGATCGCGAGTTGTCGCTGGCCCAATTCGAACCTGCGCGCTACGACGACCCGGTGCTGCGGCGATTTGCAGCGGAGCAGGTGGAAGTAAGACCCGATCCCGCGTTGACCAGCGTTCAGGCGCTGGTGGAAGCGGAAACCGTTGACGGTTCGACCATCGCCGTCCAGTGTGACCACCCCAGGGGGTCTCCCGAGAACCCGCTTTCGCGCGCGCAAATCGAGGGCAAGTTCCTGACGTACGCCAAGGCGCGGCTTCCGGCGTCTGGCGCCGAGGAGGTCATACGCACTGTGTCGCGGCTGGAAGAGCTGGGTTCGACGCGGACGCTGATGGATCTGCTGAGGGCGCGGGCATGAACCGTCCAGCTTGGTCGTCGCTACTGTTCGCCGCGGTTGCGCTCCTCGCCGCCGGGCCGGTGGGCGCCCAGGGCAAGCCCGCGGCCGACTATCCCAACCGGCCGGTGCGCATCGTCATCCCGCAGGCGGCCGGTGGCGCCGTGGACGTCGCGGCGCGGCCCATCGCCCAGAAGCTCACTGAGGAAATGGAGAAGTGGGCCCGAGTCGCCAAGGCGGCCGGCATTTACCAGAGCCAGTAGGGCAGTCTGCTCGAAAAAAAGCCGGGGCGAACCCGGCTTTCCTTGTCATACGGGAGTTTGTCCGACCTGAGTCCGACAAACGCCTAGGACTCGAACTTCACCTCCGTCACCTTCAACTTGCCGTCCGCGCTATCACGCTGGAATATCACCAGCGCCTTGGCGTCTCTCTTGTTCTGTTGTTCGAAATCGAAAGTCCTGCCCTTGTAGGTCCACGTCACGCGTGCCGGGTTGCTGTCATCGACCGTGTCCGCCTTACCCACCATCTTGACCACTTCTTGCTCGGATTTTCCCATGACGAAGCCGCTGAAGTCGCTACGGCCATACATGTCGCCGCAGCCACCCAGGGCCAGCATCGCAATCACCAGCGCTGCCGCGCCGAACCAGCGCGCCAGGACGCTGTTGTTTCCAAACGTAACCATGATGCCTCCTTAAAGCCGAAAAGCCGGTGTCGAGAGCACCCACCGCGCAATCAGTGAATGAATTCGGGAATGTTGATTATACGCCGCTAAGCTTACTGCGTCCTTACAAGACCCTCCATCCCCCTTTTTCAAAGGGGGACCGAGGGGGATTCGGAACCGCCATGCGCGCGATCTCGGCGACATCAGCCAGCGTCGCGACGGACCAGCATTTCTCGATCAATGCGTTAGTCTGCGCCAGGGGCAGCACGCCGTCGGCCAGACCACGAAACTTGTCCTCCAGGTCGCGATCGCTCATGGGATTTCCGGCGCTGCCGATCGCGTGCTCAACGTGCCGTTCAAGGATCCTTCCGTCGGCAAGCGTGATCGTCACGTGCGCTTCGTCCTCGCGCAACGAGGCGTCCGCCTCCGCGCTGATCCGTTCGCGCAGGCGCTGCACCTTTGGAGCGCGCACCCGCTCGTCGGTGTACTGATGTTCTCCCGCCCCCCCGTCGCAGATGGCAACCGCTGCGGAGTGGTAGATGCTCCATTTGCTCTCCAGGCCTCCCTGCGGCGCCTTGGTGCCGGTGAGTTTCAACGCGAGCGGATGCACGCGGAGTTCGACCGCCGCGATCTGCTCAAGCTTAAACGAATGGCGGTCGCGCAGCTGGATACAGCCGTCGATCACGGGATGACACACGACTCCGCACGCGTAAGGCTTGTAGGTATTGAGCGCGATCTCGTATCGCTCGCCCAAGCGGTCGGTGATTTCCTCAAGCCTGCAGCGGGCGGCGAGCACGTGCGCAAACCCGCGCGGCGCTTCGATCGTACGCTCCGAGCTGGTAAATCCCTTTGTCGCGAGCAGCGCCGCCGTCATTCCGTTCTGCGCCGCGCGGCCGTGGACGAAGCTCTTGCACATGGTGCCTGCCATCTCACGCAGTCCCGCGGCCTGCGTGGCCGCGATGCCAAACGCCCAGGTCATCTTTTGCTCGTCGAGGCCGAGCACGCGTCCCGCCGCGGCAGCAGCGCCGAACGCGCCCGCGGTTCCAGTGATGTACCAGTTCACGTTGTGCGCGAAATAGATGGCGTTGGCGATGCGGCATTCGACCTCGACGCCGAGGATGAACGCGTGCAGGAAATCCGCGCCGGTCAGCGCCCGGCGCTCGCCGAGCGCGAGTAATGCCGAGGCGACCGGCACGCTGGGATGAAGCAATGTGCGCAGATGCGTATCGTCGAAATCGAGCACGTGCGCGCTCATGCCGTTGATGAGCGCCGCATGGAGAATATCAAGTCGCTCGAGACGACCCAGAACGGCGGCCTGTGGCGGCCCCGAGAATGGTCCTAGCGCCGTGAGGGCAATGTTGATCGCGTCATGACGCGAACCGCCCAGCGCGCAGCCGAGCCAGTTTACGAGCGAGCGCCGGGCCTCGTGGCGCGCGGGTTCGGGGACATCATCAAGCCGCGAATTGACGACAAAGCGCGCGAGCGCACGGGTTTCCTCCATGCCGCTCCCTCAGTCGGCACGGACCCCCGCTGCCTTGACGACCTTGCTCCACTTCTCGACCTCGGTGCGGATGTAGGAGCCAAACTGGTCGGGCGTAGTTCCGATTGGCTCAAAACCGGTGGCGTCCAGCCGGTCCTTCACATCCGGCAGCTTCAGCGACTTCACCGATTCCGCATGCAACCGCGAAACGATCTCCTTTGACGTGCCGGAAGGCGCCAGCAAGCCGTACCACCCGAGCACCTCGTATCCGGGCAGGCTGGACTCGCTCACCGTCGGAAGATCCGGTGTCGAAGGGGAGCGTTGGGCGCTGGTGACGGCAAGACCCCGGAGTCTCCCGGACTTGACGTGCTGGATGACCGACGGGGTGGTGGCGAAACCGACCGATACCTGGCCGCCCACCAGAGCGATCACTGCCGGGCCGCCGCCCTTGTATGGGATGTGGTTCATCTTCGTACCGGCCATACTGCTGAAGAGTTCCCCGGCAAGGTGCGCGGAACTGCCGCTGCCCGAGGAGGCAAAATCAAGTTGTCCCGGGCGCGCCTTGGAGAGCGCAATCAGCTCCTTGACCGATTTCGCCGGCACCGACGGATGCACCACGACGATGTTGGGCGTGGAAGCGAGGAGCGAGACCGGCGCGAAGTCCTTGACGAAGTCGTAACCGAGCTTGCTGTAGAGGGTGGACGTTGATCGAGTGCACGACGTTGCCCATGAGCAGCGTGTAGCCGTCGGGCGGCGCTTTCGCCGCGATCTCCGCTCCGATGTTGGCGCCGGCGCCGGCGCGATTCCCGCGGGCGTCATCGCCAACACAATCAAACAAACTTTGGTGCATTTCATGATTCTCCTCCTTGAGTTGACCGCCGCGCCCCCTTCGACCCCAGCGCGACGCTTAGTGTGACACCAACCGCTCAGCCTGTCTCCATCGCAACCGGCTGTCCAATCCGCAGGCCGAGCTTGAACGCGGCATTCGCCGAATGCGCCGCAATCTCCACCAGTCCCAGGCTGTTCTCATACCAGAACACTGCGCCTTCCGCGACCTCGGTAAAAACGCGCGCGTAACTAATCCGTCGATCTCCCGTCACGACCCGTGCGTCGCGTGCGACGCTGCCCGCACGCAGCCCGGTAAACGCGTTGCCATAGTGATCGATGTA
>MERI01000047.1 GCA_001772005.1 Betaproteobacteria bacterium RIFCSPLOWO2_12_FULL_62_58
TCATGAAACTTTTATGTGCAGTAATCCAATGCTAACGTTTTGCTTTTAAAGCTTTAGTACTGCCTACTCTACATAACGTTCTGCTGTGTCTAATAGATCAAATGTGCAGCTGCACATTTGATCTACACCCACGTGCTCAACAAAGGCGGGCGCGGCGTAAGAAGCCCGTTGGACGCGGTCGGTGAGGTGCCGCGTGCGGCGGGAGACCCCGGCTCGGTCTACGTCGTGGCCGCGCATTCGGGCAAGACGCAGCGCGCAGGACAGCAACTGAAGGGTGCGCGCCGCGCTTGATTTCGTCGCTCGTTTCCAGTTCTTCAAATCTCCGCGAGGAGCCGCGCGATGAGGCGCTCCGCCTGCGCGACATAGTCGCCGCCGAAGAGATTGAGATGGTTGAGCACGTGATAAAGATTGTAGAGGTGTTTGCGCATCGCATAGCCCGCGTCGAGCGGATACGCGTCGCGGTAGGCGGTGTAGAAATCTCCCGAGAATCCGCCGAATAGCTCGGTCATTGCGACATCGGCTTCGCGGTCGCCGTAATAGACCGCAGGATCGAAGATTACCGGCTTGCCCGTTTCATCGAACCCGACGTTTCCCGACCACAGATCACCGTGCAGCAGCGCCGGGAGTGGCCGATAGCCGGAAAAGAACGCCGGGATTTTGTCGAGCAGCCTGGCGCCGTTTTTTTGCAGGCCGCCGCGGTAACCCTTCTCCGCCGCAAGCCGCAGCTGGTAGCCCAACCGGTGCTCGCGCAAGAATTCGATCCAGTCTCCACTCCGGCAGTTGATTTGCGGTGTGGCGCCGATGGTGTTGTCGCGCCGCCAGCCAAAGGCGCTACTGGTCAAGCGGTGCATCGCCGCCAGGCCGCCCCCGAGGGCGTGCATGTCGCCGCCGCGCGCGAGCGCGATGTATTCGAGCACCAGCCAGCTCGCCGTGTCGTTCGCGCCATGACAGATCGGGCGCGGCACCCGCAGCGTGTGGGAGCGCGCGATCTCCTGCAGCCCTGCCGCTTCGGCGCCGAACATCTCCGCTTTGTCGGCGGAATTGAGCTTGACGAAATAACCCGTTTCGCCGTCCTCAATGCGGTAAGCAGAGTTGATGCAGCCGCCGCCGACGCTGGCGCGTTGATTGATTTTGAATGGCTTGCCGGTGGCCGCGGCGACAGCGCGGCTGATGTCGTCCCAAGGGCTCAAGCCAGGGACTTACGTGCCTTTGCTATCGCCGCTTTCACCCTTGCCGGGGCGGTGCCGCCGATGTGGCTGCGGCTCTTGAGCGACCCTTCGAGCTTCAGCGCTTCGAACACATCCTTGGTGATCAACGGGGAAAACTGCTGCAGCTCGGCGAGTTTGAGCCCGGCGAGATCGCAACCGCGGTTTTCGGCCTGGCGCACCGCCTGCGCCACCGCCTCGTGCGCTTCCCGGAACGGCACGCCTTTTTTCACGAGATAGTCGGCGAAATCGGTCGCGGTGGCGTAGCCCTGCCGCGCGGCCTCGTACATCGCTTCCTTGTTCACTTTGACGCCGGCGAGCATCTCGGTGAACACCGCGAGGCTCATCATCAGCGTGTCCACGGTGTCGAACAGCGGTTCCTTGTCCTCCTGGTTGTCCTTGTTGTAGGCGAGCGGCTGCGACTTCATCAACGTCAGCAGCGCCACCAGGTGGCCGTTTACGCGCCCGCTCTTGCCGCGGATCAATTCCGCCACGTCCGGATTCTTCTTCTGCGGCATGATCGAGGAGCCGGTGCAGAAACGATCGGCGATGTCGATGAAGCCGAAGCGCGGGCTCATCCACAGCACCAGCTCCTCGCAGAAGCGTGACAAATGGGTCATGAGCAGCGCCGCTGCGGCGCAGAATTCGATCGCGAAGTCGCGGTCGGATACCGCATCGATCGAGTTTTCGCATACGCCGTCGAAGCCGAGTTCCTTCGCCACCATCAGGCGATCGATCGGAAACGAGGTGCCGGCCAGCGCGGCGGCGCCCAGCGGCAGCTTGTTGACGCGCCTGCGGCAGTCGGCGAGCCGCTGCGCGTCGCGCGCAAACATTTCGAAATACGCCATCAGGTGGTGGCCCAGCGACACCGGCTGCGCCACCTGCAGGTGGGTGTAGCCCGGCATTATGGTTTCGGTGTGTTCGTCGGCGAGATCGAGCAACGTGCGCTGCAGCCCCTTGGCGAGCGTCAGCACGTGATCGATCGAGGCGCGCAGATAGAGCCGGACGTCGGTTGCCACCTGGTCGTTGCGGGAACGCGCGGTATGCAGCCGCTTGCCGGCGTCGCCGACGAGATCGGTCAACCGGTGCTCGATGTTGAAGTGCACATCCTCGAAATCGATCGACCAGGGAAAGCTGCCGGCGCGGATCTCGGACAGGATCCGGGCGAGCCCATTTTCTATCGCGTCGAGGTCGGCCTTGGTGAGGATGCCGACGGCATGGAGCATGCGTGCGTGCGCGACCGATCCCTCGATGTCGAACTCGGCCAGCCGCTGGTCGAAGGCGACCGACGCGGTGAAACGCTTGACGAGGTCGGTTACCGGCTCGCCAAACCGGCCCGACCACGGCTTGTTCCTGCCGCCGGGCTTGTCCTTATCATTGGAAGACATGGTGCTGTTAGAATGAATGGCGCATGGCAAGTATAAATCAAAACGCTTACAGCAGCGCCTTGCCGAACTTCCGCAACCTCGGAATTCTGCTGCGCATCCTGCTGATCGTTAATGTCATCGCGATCGGCGCGGCGGCCGTGAAGGGCGCCACCCTGCATGGCATATGGCGGGAACTGCTCGACATCTCTGCGGTGGTGCAGCCGCTGCTGCTGTTGAGCGTGCTGGCGCTGGTCGCGCTCAACGATCTGCTGAAACGCCTGCCCTATTCTCTCGGCGCGGTGGTCGTGATCGCGCTCGAGCTCGGGCTCACCACGCTGCTGCACGTCTTCGGCCGCCCGCTGCTGGGGGTCGAGATGGCCTCGCTCGAGCGCTACTGGGTGCTCGCGCTGATCGTCACCATGACGCTCTTGTTCTATTTCGATCTGCGCGGCCGGGCGCTCTCGCCGGCCCTGGCGGAGGCCCGGCTGCAGGCGCTGCAGGCGCGCATCCGGCCGCATTTCCTGTTCAACAGCATCAACGCGGTGCTGAGCCTGATCCGCCAGGAACCGAGGCGCGCCGAGAGGGCGCTCGAAGACATGGCGGATCTGTTCCGCGTCCTGATGGCGGACAACCGCGAGCTGACGCCGCTGGCGCGCGAGGTGGAGCTGTGCCGCGAGTACCTGAGCCTCGAGGAGCTGCGGCTGGGCGATCGCCTCAGGGTCGAATGGCACATCGACAAGATGCCGGGCGACGCGTTCATTCCGCCGCTGGTGCTGCAACCGCTGCTTGAGAACGCCGTCTATCATGGCATCGAGCCGCGCACCGCGCCGGGCGTGATCAGCATCGACCTCTACCTTGCCCGCGAGCAGGTTCACGCCGTGCTGCGCAACCCCTACCAGCGCGACGGCAACCACCACGCCGGCAACAAAATGGCGCTCGCCAACATCCGCGAGCGGCTCCAGCTGCATTTCGACGCCGAGGCGAGCCTGACTACCAAGGTCGGCGACGATGCCTATCAGGTGCACATCATCATGCCGTACGTGAAGGCCGGGAAATGACGGAGGCGCGGGAAAGGCCGCTGCGCGTCGTGATCGTTGACGACGAGGCGCCGGCGCGCAGCCGCATGCGCGATGTGCTCGCCGACTGTGCCCAGCAACTGCCGCTGACGGTGGAGGGCGAAGCGGAGAGCGGCCGGGCAGCGCTCGCGCTGCTCGCGCAGCGCAAGGCCGACGTCGTGCTGCTCGACATCCGCATGCCGGAGATGGACGGCATCGAAGTCGCGCAGCACCTGCAGAAACTCGATGACCCGCCGGCGGTGATTTTCACCACTGCTTACAACGCCTACGCAATCCGGGCGTTCGAGGTGCATGCGGTCGACTATCTGCTGAAGCCGATTCGCGCCAGCCGCCTGCGCGAGGCCTTGTTGCGCTTGAGCTCGGCGGCGCGGCCCAAACCAGAAACGCTGCGCGAGCTGCAGCCCGGGCCGCGCGCGTTCCTCTCCGCCCAGGAGCGCGGGCGCATCCATCTGATCCCGATCGGCGACATCATCTATCTCAAGGCCGAGCTCAAGTACGTGACGGCGCGCACCGCCATGCGCGAGTACCTGATCGAGGAATCGCTAATGCGGCTCGAGCAGGAATACGCCGAGCGTTTCGTGCGCGTGCACCGCAACTGCCTGGTGGCAAAGGACGCGATTCGCGGCTTCGAACGCGCGGCCGGCGCCGGCGGGGAAGGTCATTGGGTGGTGGTGCTCAATGCGTGCGACGAAAAGTTCGCGGTGAGCAGGCGCCAGCAGCATATCGTCCGGGAACTCGGGCGCTAGTTCAGGCGGGGCGCGCTGCGCAGCTCGTGCAGCCCCTCCTCGATCGCCTGTTGCAGATAGAGGCGATAGAAGTCATCCGCAACGTGCAGGTTGAGGGGGTCTTGCGCACCGGATGGCGGCGCGGCGCATGCTAAAATCGCGGTAGCTACAACGCATCCCGGAAAATTCTTTAACAGCATGTCGGAGTATCGGTGAGCGCTGCCGCGATGAATGTGCCGTCCGGGCGCATCGTGATCGCCTCGCGCGAGAGCGCGCTCGCAATGTGGCAAGCGCGCCATGTCCGGTCGCGGCTCGCGGCACTATACCCGCAGCTGGAGATCGCGATTCTCGGCATGACGACCCAGGGCGACCGCATGCTCGGCGCTTCCCTTGCGAAAATCGGCGGCAAGGGCTTGTTCGTCAAAGAGCTGGAAGACGCCTTGGCGCAGGGCCGCGCCGATATTGCTGTCCATTCGGTGAAAGACGTGCCGATGAATCTCCCGCCCGGCTTTGCGCTCGCCGCGATCATCGAGCGTGCGGACCCGCGCGACGCCTTTGTTTCCGACCGCTACCGCAGCCTGTCCGAGCTGCCGGCGGGGAGCAGGGTGGGGACTTCGAGCCTGCGCCGTGAAAGCCAGCTGCGCGCGCGCCACCCGCGGCTCACGGTCGAGCCGCTGCGAGGCAACGTGTCCACGCGCCTGAAGAAACTCGAAGCGGGACAGTACGACGCGATCATCCTCGCCGCCGCAGGCCTGAAGCGCCTGGGCCTGGACGGGCGCATCACCGCGCTGCTGACGCCCGAAGAAAGCCTGCCGGCGGTTGGACAGGGCGCGGTCGGGCTGGAGTGCCGGACCGAGCGCGCCGACGTGGTCAAGCTGCTCGCGCCGCTTGATCACCGCGCAACCGTGCAGTGCGTGACCGCGGAGCGTGCGTTCTCGCGCGGGCTTGCCGGCAGCTGCAATGTGCCGCTCGGCGGCTTTGCCGAGGTGAGCGGCGAGCGCATGCGCCTGCGCGGTTTCGTCGGTGCGCCCGACGGCTCGCGGCTGGTGAGCGGCGAGCTCGAAGGACCGGCGGGTGATCCGGAAGCGCTGGGTCAGGCGCTGGCGGAGAAGCTCAAGGGGCAGGGCGCCGCCGAAATCCTCGCCGAGCTTGAAAAACAGGCAGCCGCCGATGAACGCCGATAAAATCTACGCCAAAAGCGTGAACGCAAAGATCGCAAAGAGCACGAGAAGGACGCAAAAGAAATGAGAGCAAGCAATGCTCTTGTTTGGTTTGATTTCGTTTTTCCTTCGCGTTCTTGGCGGTGAAAGGCTTTTTGCCTTTTGATCTGCGTTTATCGGCGTTTATCTGCGGTTCCCTTTAATGTCTGATTTTGCCACTGAAACACCGCTTGCGGGGCGCGGCATCGTGATCACCCGCCCGGCGCACCAGGCGCAGCCGCTTGTCGAGATGATCCGCGCCGCGGGCGGCCATGCGATCCTGTTTCCGGTGCTGGAAATTCTCGATGCGGATGATCTGAAGCCGCTCAACGCGTTGATCGACCGGCTCGAGGCGTTCGATCTTGCGATATTCATCAGCCCCAACGCGGTGAACAGGGCAATGAACCTGATCGCCGCGCGGCGCGCCCTGCCGGCCAAGCTCAGGATTGCAGCGATCGGGCGCGGCAGCGTGAAGGCGCTCGGTCATTTCGGTGTCACGGAGGTGATTGCGCCGGCACAGCACTTCGACAGCGAAGCGCTGCTCGCGCTGCCGCCGCTGCAGGATGTGAGAGGACGGCGCGTGGTGATATTTCGCGGCGAAGGCGGCCGCGAATTGCTGGGGGACACGCTGGTTGCGCGCGGCGCGTGCCTCGAATACGCCGAGTGCTACCGGCGCGGCAAGCCGAATCTCGATGCGGCGCCCCTGCTGAAGGCATGGGCTCGCAACGAACTGCACGCCATCGTGGTCACGAGCAGCGAAGGGCTGAGAAATCTCTTCGAGATGGTCGGCAAGCTGGGCCAGAGCTGGCTTCGGAAAACGCCGCTCATCGTGCCGCACCCGCGCATTGCGGAAACCGCGCGCGGCCTGGGGCTCGGGAACGTAGTGCTGACCGAGGCAGGGGACGAGGGCATCGTCGCCGGACTATGCGAATATTTCGGCGCCGCGGAGCGTAAATGAATTACGGCGGTCGTGTTGCGGCGGGCGGGCCGTGCTCGCATACTACCGACTGGAAAAATCGCGGGATTCCCCGATGAACGACTCATCGCAGACCGATCCGCAGCGCGCCGATGCCGCACGCGAAGGCCCGGCCGCCGGACCCGAGCCCGCGCAGCGTAAGGCGGACTCCGGCTTGCTGCAGCTCGGCGCGGCCGCGGTGGCTCTGGTGGCGCTTGCGGCGCTGGCGCTCGCCGGGTGGCAGGGGTACGACAGCCGGCGCGAGGCCGAGACCCTCAAGCAGGAGCTCGCGAAAAGGCTCGCCGAAGCCGACATCCACGCCAAGGAAAGCCGCCTGGTTGCGGAGCAGGTGCGCGAGGCAAACAGCGAAGCCCAGGTCAAGATCGGCATTCTCGAAAACAAACTCGCCGAGTCGCAAAATCAGCAGATCGCGCTCGAGGCGCTCTACCAGGAACTCTCCCGCAACCGCGACGAGTGGGCCTATGCCGAGATCGAGCAGTCGCTGCTGATCGCGAACCAGCAGCTGCAGCTCGCCGGCAACATCAAAGCTGCGCTGATCGCGCTGCAAAACGCGGACATGCGGCTGCGGCGCATGGAGCGACCACAGCTCACCGCACTGCGCAAGACCATCAACCGCGACATCGAGCGCCTGAAGGCGCTGCCGCACATCGACACCGTGGGCATCAGCGTGCGCGTCGATAACCTGATTGCAGCGGTCGACAAGCTGCCGCTCGCGATGGAAGTGCGGCCGCAGCCCGATCAGGCGGAGGAAGCTGCGAAGGACGGCGCGGGCAACGCCTGGTCGCGCTTCTGGCGCGAGGTATGGAACGACGTCAGGCAGCTCGTTCGCATTCAGCGCATCGACAAGCCCGACATCCCGCTGCTCACGCCGTCGCAGACTTTCTTCCTGCGCGAGAATCTGAAGCTGAGGCTGATCGGAGCGCGGCTGGCGCTGCTCGCGCGCGACGAAACGAGCTACAAGGCCGACCTCAAGGCGGCGCGCGAGTGGCTCGAGCGCTACTATGACCTGCGCAATAACAGCGTCATCCACGCCGTTGGCACGCTGCGCAACCTGCACGCGAGCGAAATCAGCATAGAGGTGCCGGATATTTCCGGCACGCTGGACGCATTGCGCGCCCTGCGGCCGGCGCGCGAGCGCGCCGCGCGCTGACGCGATAACTCCATGAGAACGCTGTTCTGGATCATCGCTATTTTCGCGCTGGCTGTGGGCGTCGTTGCCATCGCGCGCTACAACACCGGTTACGTCCTGCTGGTGCTGCCGCCGTATCGCATCGAGCTCTCGCTCAATCTGTTATTGGTCCTGTTGTTGGTTGCGTTTACGGTCGGCTATTCCCTGGTGCGAATGGTGTCCGGCACGCTCCGGCTGCCGGCGCAGGTGCGCGAGTATCGCGTTGCGCGCCGCCGGCAAAAGGCCCAGGCGACGCTGCTCGAGGCGCTGCAGGAATTCTTCGCGGGGCGTTATGCCAGGGCGGAGAAGGCCGCCGCGAGCTTGATCGAACTCGGCGAGCACGCGGCGTTGTGCGCCGTGCTTGCGGCGCGCGCCGCGCATGAGTTGCGCGCCTTTGAGCGGCGTGACGCCTATCTCGCCCAGGCCGCGAAGCTCACCCCGGATGACGGCGCCGTCAGGGTGGTGACGGAAGTCGAACTGCTGCTCGATCAGCGCCGTTTTCAGGAAGCCCTGGCGCTCCTCAAGTTGCTGCCGAATAAGCACACCGCGGCGCTGCGGCTCGAACTGAAAGCGCAACAGCTCGCGAAAAACTGGGAGCAGGTGCTCGCTCTCGTCGATCAGCTCGAGAAACGCAACGTGTTCGACGCCGAGCAGGCGGAGCAGATTCGGCACTACGCGCAGGCCGAAAACCTGAAACGGAAGGCGCTGGACAGCCGTGCGCTGGAGGAAGCGTGGCAAAGGGTTCCGGCGCGGCAGAAGAAAAACACGCGGATCGCGGCTGCCGCGGCCCAGTGCTTCATCGCGCTCGGCGGCGGCGCGCAGGCCTGCCGGATCATCGAGGACAGTCTCGATGAAGTCTGGGACAGCGAGTTGATCGGGCTTTATGCCGAAAGCGAAGGCGAGGCCCTGCGGCAGATCGAGCGCGCCGAAGCGTGGCTCAAGCTGCACCCACGGGACGCCGCGCTGCTCCTGACGCTCGGCAGGTTGTGCGCGCGCCGGGAGCTGTGGGGCAAGGCGCAGAGCTATCTTGAAGCCAGCATTGCGATCGAGCCGACTTACACGGCTCATGTGGCGCTGGCGCAGTTGCAGGAAAAGCTGGGTAATGCCGACAGCGCGCGCAGGCACCACCGCGAGAGCCTGGATCTCGCGGTCGGACAGCTGCGACAGATCACCGGCGGACGGCGCAGGATGCCCCTGTAAGGTCCGCGGGTGATGCCCGACCAAAATCAACGGTCGAGGTCGATATCCCGGTATGACGCGGGATGGCCGATAGGCTCGAGGTGGGTAAGTACGATCGCCCCGGGCAGTGCTGCCCGGATATCGTGCTCGATGCGCTCCACCAAATCGTGACCCTGCGTGACGCTCCACTCGCCGGGCACCAGCACATGCATCGACACGAACGACCGCGCGCCGGCTTGGCGCGTGAGCAGCGCGTGGAAATCGATGCCCTCGCTGCGATAGCGGTCGAGCACGCGGTTGACCGCTTTGCGCTCGGCCGCCGGAAGCGCCCGGTCGAGCAGGCCCAGGACCGAGCGCCGCACGAGCTTCACGCCGGTCCAGACGATGTTGGCCGCGACCGCCAGCGCGATCAGCGGATCGAGGCGTTCCCAGCCGGTCAGCACCACGGCGCCCACCCCGACGATGACGCCGGCCGAGGTCCACACATCGGTCATCAAGTGCTGGGCGTCGGCTTCGAGAGCGATCGAGTGATAACGGCGGCCGGCGTCGAAAAGTTTGCGCGCGACGGCATAGTTCACGAGCGAGGCCAGCGCCGAAATGGCCAGTCCCGCGCCCACGTTATCGAGCGGGCGCGGGGCGATCAGACGGTCGATGGCCGCGATGGCGATGCTTACTGCAGCGATGAGTATCAGCATGCCTTCGAAACCGCTCGCGAAATATTCCGCCTTGGTATAGCCGTAGGCGTGCTCGTCGTCGGGCGGTCGCGTTGCGATGGTGAGCATGGCAAGCATCATCATCGCGCCCGCCAGGTTCACCGTGCCTTCCAGCGCGTCCGACAGCAGGCCGACCGAATCGGTGAGCCACCACGCGGCCGCTTTCAAGGCAATCGTCGCCAGGGCCGCGGCGATGGCAAGCAATGCGAACTTTCTGGAGCCGGTACGGGACACGCAGCGGCGGGTTCAGTTGGATTCCGGCACCGCGGGCGTGAAAGAGTCGGAGAAGAACTCTTCGTCCGACAGCTTGCACCGTGTAGTGAAATCCTGGTGCGCGGCCTCGACCATGACCGGCGCGCCGCAGGCATAGACCTGGTGGCCGGAGAGATCGGGAAAATCCTCCATCACGGCGCGGTGAACGAGGCCGGCGCGCCCACGCCAGTTGTCTTCCAGCCGCGCTTCCGACAGTACCGGCACGTAGCCAATGCCGTCCTCGCGTTGCCATTTTTCAGCCAGCTCGTTCATGTAGAGATCGGCGCGCACACGCCCGCCCCAATAGAGCGTCGTCGGACGTTTGATGCCTTTGTGGATCTCGTGCTCGACGATCGCCTTGATCGGCGCGAAACCGGTGCCGCTCGCGAGCAGGACGATCGGCTTGTTGCTGTCCTCGCGCAGGAAAAAAGTGCCGAGCGGCCCTTCGAAGCGCAGGATTTCCTTGTCCTTCATCCGGTTGAAGACGTAGTCGCTGAACGGGCCCCCGTAATTGCGCAGATGCAGTTGCAGGAAGGTGTCGTCGTGCGGCGGATTGGCCATGGAGAGACTCCTGCGCCCGCCGTCTTTCATCAGGATGTCGATGTATTGCCCCGCGAGGAATTGCAGGCGTTCATTCGCCGGCAGCCTGAGATACAGCATCATCACATCGGGCGCGATCCGCTCCATCTTCTGCACGCGGCACGGCAGTGTCCTGATCTGGATGTCCTTGACGGCGCCGATCTCGCGGCATTCGATCGCAAGATCGGTGAGCGGCCGCGCCTGGCAGAACAGCGCCATGCCGAGCTTTTTCTCGGTGTCGGCGAGCGCGTGTTCCTGGTACTTGCCGTAGTCGACCAGACCTTCCAGCACCTTGCCTTTGCAGGTGCCGCAGGCGCCGTTGCGGCAGCCGTAAGCGATCACGAACCCTTCGCGCAGCGCGGCCTCGAGGATAGTCTCGTCGTCGTTGACGGTGAAGACGTGGTTGCTCGGTTTGATGGCGATCTGGTGCGGCATGCTGATGCCGGTCGCGGCGCCGATTCGGTCGGGCCGCCCGGGTTAGGCTACAATTCTTGTATGCGGCGTTTACTCATCATCGGTTGCGGCGACGTGGCGCTGCGCATGGTGCCCCTCGTGCGCGGGCGCTGCCGGATCTACGCGCTGTCGCGCAGCCCGCGGCGTTTTGCCGCGTTGCGCGCGCTGGGCATCACTCCGATCCGGGGGGATCTCGACCAGCCCGATACGCTCCACGCGATTGCGGGACTCGCCCACGACGTCGTGCACTTTGCGCCGCCGCCCGATCACGGCGCCCACGACACGCGCACGGCGCACCTGGTGGCGGCGCTGGCGAAGGGCAGAAGTCTACCACAGCAGGTAGTCTATCTCAGCACGAGCGGTGTCTACGGCGACTGCCACGGCGAGCTGGCTGCCGAGACGCGCCCGGCGCGGCCGCATACCGCCCGGGCGCGGCGCCGGGCGGATGCCGAGCGCCGGCTGCGGGAGTGGGGCGCGCGCAGCGGCGTGCACGTCGCGGTCCTGCGCGTGCCGGGCATTTATGCGGCGGACCGTCTGCCGCTCGCGCGGCTTGAGCGCGGCACGCCTGCGCTCGAGGCCGAGGACGACGCCTATGTCAACCACATACACGCCGACGATCTCGCGCGCATCGTGGTGGCGGCCCTGCGTCGCAGCCATCCCAACCGCATGTACAACGCGGCGGACGACGCGCCGCAGAAGATGGGCGACTACTTCGATCTGGTTGCCGACCGCTTCGGGTTGCCGCGTCCGCGGCGCATCCCGCGCTCCCAGGCGGCGCGCGAGCTCCCCGGCAACCTGCTGTCGTTCATGAACGAATCGCGGCGGCTCGTGAATCGCCGTGTCAAGGAAGAACTGCGGCTGCGGCTGCGCTATCCGACCGTCGACGACGGCATCGCCGCCGCGCTCGCCTCGCGCAAGGCGTCCGCCGCGCGCGCCGACGACTGACATCACAGGGAACGAAGGTCATGTCCGACAGTGCCGCTGCCGATACGATCATTGTGCTGACCAACCTGCCCGATCGCGAGGCCGCGCTCGGACTCGCGCAGGAACTGGTGACGCGGAAACTTGCGGCGTGCGTCAACGTGCTCGCCGCCGGCACTTCGGTGTACCGCTGGCGGGACAAGATCGAAACCGCCCAGGAGGTGCCGGTGCTGGTCAAGACCCGCGCGGCGCTTTATGCGGAAGTCGAAGCGGCCATCATCGGCCGCCACCCCTACGAACTTCCCGAGATCATCGCGGTCCCAGTGATGCGCGGCCTGCCCGAATACCTGGAGTGGGTCGTGGCTGAGACTTCCATCTCGATAGGCTAGGAGTTTGTCGGGGCTAAGTCCCGACAAACTCCTGATGCAAAACCGGCGCCAGGAGAATTGCATAAGAGGATGACAGATATGCGAATTCACCCGCGCTTTTTCTCAAATTCGACCGCTTCGGCTGGATTTGTTCTGAATTGCCAGCCGGTTTTGCTTTTAGCAGCCTGCACGAACTGTTAAGTCCGACAGGCTGCTAGCGCCCGGCCTCCTTCATGCGATTCCTGTTAGTCCTGCTGCTCGCTGCGCCGTGGTTCGGCCACGCTGCGGAACCCGACCTGCTCGAACCGGAGAAAGCGTTCCGGTTCGCCGCGCGGCTTGCTCGCGCCGACGCGATCGAGGTGCGCTACCAGATCGCCCCCGGCTACTACATGTATCGAGACAAGTTCCGTTTCTCGGTGGAACCGGCGGAAGCAAAACTGGGCACGCCGCTACTCCCGCCGGGCAAGATGAAGCGGGACGAGTTTTTCGGCGACGTCGAAACCTACCGCGGTGAAGTGAAAATCCTGCTGCCGTACGGGCTCGACGGCAGGGTCGTGCCGGCGCTCGTGCTGACGGCGATTTCGCAGGGCTGCGCCGATGTCGGCGTGTGTTACGTGCCGCAGGAACAGAAAGCGGAACTGCAGTTCGCGGCTTTCAACCCCGCAACCGGCGGCGCTTTTACCGGACCGGTGCGGGCCAAAGGGGGCGCGGGCGAACTGATCGATGTCCCCGGCGCAAGGGCGCAGGGTGAAGACACGCTGATCGCTGAACTGTTTCGCGGCGAGTTCTGGCTGCTGGTGGCGAGCTTCTTCGGTTTTGGCCTGCTGCTTTCGTTCACGCCGTGCGTGCTGCCGATGGTGCCGATCCTCTCGGGCATCATCGTCGGCCGCGGCCACCATCTCACCAAGACCCACGGCTTCCTGTTGTCGGCCGCCTACGTGATCGGGATGGCGATCACCTATGCGCTGGCCGGCGTCGCGGCGGGGCTTTCCGGCGCGATGCTGTCGGCGGCGCTGCAGAATCCCTGGGTGCTGGGCGGTTTTGCCGCGGTTTTCGTCGCGCTCGCGTTGGCGATGTTCGGCGTTTATGAACTGCAGTTGCCGGTTGCGCTGCAGACCCGCCTCACCGCGGCCGCGAATCGGCTCCACGGCGGGCACTTCGCCGGCGTGTTCGCGATGGGCGTGCTCTCGGCCCTGATTGTCGGGCCATGCGTGGCGGCGCCGCTCGCCGGCGCGCTTCTTTATATCAGCCAAAGCCGCGATGTGGCGCTCGGCGGCGCTGCATTGTTCGCGATGGGGCTCGGCATGGGTGCGCCGCTCCTGGCAGTGGGCGCTTCCGCGGGCGCGCTCGTGCCCAAGGCGGGCCCGTGGATGGAGACGGTCAAGCGCTTCTTCGGCGTGCTGCTGCTGGCGGTCGCGATCTACCTGGTGTCCCCGCTTTTCCCCCTCGTGGCACAGATGCTGGCTTGGGCAACGCTGCTCATCATCACCGCGATCTATCTGCACGCGCTCGACCCGTTGCCGCCCGGTGCGCACGGCTTCCGGCGCTTCAGCAAGGGCGTCGGCGTGATCGCACTGGTGGCGGGCGTCGTGTTCCTGATCGGCGCGCTTTCCGGCGGGCGCGACATCCTGCGGCCGCTGTCGGGACTGCGCGTTGGCGAGTCCGCCCCGGAATCGGCGCCGGTCGCGTTTCAGCGCGTGAACAATCTCGCTGCGCTGGAGGGTGCGATCCAGGCCGCGGCCGGCCGGCCTGTCATGCTCGACTTCTATGCCGACTGGTGCGTTTCGTGCAAGGAGATGGAGCGTTACACCTTCAGCGATGTCCAGGTGCGTGCGCGGCTGGAGCAGGTGACCAAGCTGCAGGCTGACGTGACGGCCAACACGGCCGAGCACGCGGCGCTGCTCAAACGTTTCAGCCTGTTTGGCCCGCCCGGCATCATTTTTTTCGACCGCGGCGGGAGGGAAATCCAGGGATTGCGCGTGATCGGCTTCCAGTCCGCCGACAAGTTCAGCGCCGTGCTCGACCAGGTCCTCGCTTTCCAATGACCCGGCGCCGTCAGATCATTCTCGTCGCGGTAGTGGCGGTCGCCGCTGCTGCCGCCGGTTATGGTTTCAACGCCTGGCATCTCAGTGGCGCCGACCGGGGCGCGGCGGAGGCGGTGATGGCGACCCAGTTCGCCGATATGGAAGGCCGCCTGCAACCGCTCAGTCAATGGCGGGGCAGGGTACTCGTGGTTAACTTCTGGGCGACCTGGTGTGCACCCTGCCGCGAGGAAATCCCCGGTTTTGTCAGGCTGCAGGAGAAATACCGTGATCGCGGGTTGCAGTTCGTCGGCATCGCGATCGACCAGCGCGACAAGGTGCAAGCCTTCGCCCAGGAGTTCGGCATGAATTACCCGGTGTTGCTGGGCGGCATCGACAGCGTCGAGATGTCGCGGCAGGCCGGCAACCGGGTCGGAGCGCTCCCTTTTACCGTGATCCTCGACCGCAATGGCCAGATTGCTGGCCGGGAGCTTGGTGGTCTCAAGGAATCCAAGCTCGATGGGATGATCAAATCCCTGCTATAGGCCGCAAATTTCGCATAATTTCGTTTAACTTCATCTAACGTCATGCACTCACCAAAGCTTCTGGCCTGGTTCATCTACTCCGAACAGCCATTCTGATGGCGTGCCCGATTGTGATCTTGGTCACAGCAGGCCCATTGTCGTACCTGCCTGAATCGAGTCACCCCGAAGCTTGATTTAGCAGCGTTTTTTGATCATCTTCGGCTAAAACAGGGCAAACTCCGGCAAATTGCTGGACAAAATGCGGTTATCTGTTGCAGACTTGCGCCCGGATGACCGGCGCCGAGCCTGAAGTGGTGCATGCTGTCTTGGTGGGTTATCCGACTAGATATGGCGACTGCTAAGCACATCCTCGTCATCAACGGGCCTAACCTCAACCTCCTCGGTACGCGCGAGCGGGAGCATTACGGTTCGGATACCTTGGCTGCCATCGAGGCCAGGCTCGCCGAGCAGGCGGGCCGAGCGGGCGCCCGGCTCGACACCGTCCAGAGCAATTCCGAGGCCGAGCTGGTCGAGCGCATCCAGCAGGCGGGCCGCGACAAGGTCGACTTCATCATCATCAACCCTGCCGCCTACACGCATACCAGCGTCGCCATGCGCGATGCACTGGCCGCGGTCGGCATCCCGTTCGTCGAAGTCCATCTGTCGAACATATTCGCGCGCGAAGCTTTCCGTCACCAATCCTATTTCACCGACCTGGCGGTCGGCATCATCAGCGGGCTGGGAGCGAGGGGCTACGAACTGGCGCTCGCGTTCGCGCTGCAGCATTCGAAGCAGAGCTAAGAGCCCCCGACATGGATCTCAGGAAGCTGAAATCGCTGATCGATCTCGTCCAGCAGTCGGGCATCGCCGAGCTGGAGATTACCGAAGGGGAGGAAAAAGTCCGCATCAGCCGCGGCGTGCCGGTGGCGCAAGCGAGCCTGACCGTGGCGCCCGCTGCCCCGGGTTCCACTCCGGCGGCTCCGGGAGCTGCGGTGGCGGCACCCGCCGAACCCGCGCTGACCGAGGGTCACATCATCAAGTCGCCCATGGTCGGCACGTTCTATCGCTCGTCCGCCCCGGGGTCTATCCCCTTCGTCGAGGTAGGCCAGGCGGTCAAGGCGGGCGACACGGTGTGCATCATCGAAGCGATGAAGCTCCTGAACGAAATCGAGTCCGATTACGATGGCACGATCAAGGCGGTCCTCGTCGAGAACGGCCAGCCCGTCGAGTACGGCCAGCCGCTGTTTGTCATCGAGTGAGCGGAAAGGCGCGAGCGGTGAGCGGTAGACCGTTTTCCCTTCGCCGCTTCCTGCTCACCGCTTACCGCTAACGGCTCTTCAATGTTTGAAAAACTCCTTATCGCCAACCGCGGCGAAGTCGCGCTGCGCATCCAGCGCGCCTGCCGTGAAATGGGCATCAAGACCGTCGTCGTCCATTCCGAGGCCGATGCCGAAGCCAAGTACGTGAAGCTCGCCGACGAGTCGGTGTGCATCGGGCCGCCCCCTTCGGCGCAGAGCTATCTCAATGTCCCCGCCATCATCAGCGCCGCCGAAGTGACCGACGCCGAAGCGATCCATCCCGGCTACGGCTTTCTCGCCGAGAACGCCGATTTCGCCGAACGCGTCGAGCAGAGCGGCTTCGTGTTCATCGGCCCCAGGGCCGAAACCATCCGCCTGATGGGCGACAAGGTGAGTGCCAAGAACGCGATGAAGAAGGCCGGCGTGCCGGTGGTGCCCGGCATCGACAGCGCGCTGCCGGAAGAGCCCAAGGAGATCGTCAGGGTCGCGCGCGAGATCGGCTACCCGGTGATCATCAAGTCCGCCGGCGGCGGCGGCGGGCGCGGCATGCGCGTGGTGCACACCGAGGCTGCGCTGTTCAACGCGGTGCAGACCACGCGGGCCGAAGCGCAGGCCGCATTCGGCAATCCCGCCGTCTACATGGAGAAATACCTGGAGAATCCGCGGCACATCGAGATCCAGGTGATCGCCGACAAGCACAAGAATGTGATACACCTCGGCGACCGCGAGTGCTCGATGCAGCGCCGCCACCAGAAGGTGATCGAAGAGGCGCCGGCGCCGCTGCTCAACGCGCGCGCGCGATTGCGGATCGCCGAACGCTGTGCCGAGGCGTGCCGCAAGATCGGCTACGTGGGCGCCGGCACGTTCGAGTTTCTGTATGAAGAAGACGAGTTCTACTTCATCGAGATGAACACGCGGTTGCAGGTCGAACACCCGGTGACCGAGATGATCACCGGGCTCGATATCGTACAGCTGCAGATCCGCATCGCGGCCGGCGAGAGGCTGCCGCTCAAGCAACGCGACGTGGCGCTCCTGGGTCATGCCATCGAATGCCGCATCAATGCCGAAGACCCCTACGATTTCACGCCCTCGCCGGGACGCATCGCCTCGCTGCACATGCCGGGCGGACCCGGCATTCGCGTCGATTCGCACGCTTATGCCGGGTATTTCGTGCCGCCAAACTACGATTCCCTGGTCGGCAAGATCATCGCCTACGGCGATACGCGAGAGCAGGCCATCGCGCGGCTACGCATTGCGCTTTCCGAAATAGTGGTCGAGGGCATCAAGACCAATATCCCGCTGCACCAGGAACTGCTGCAGGACGCGGCTTTCCTGCGCGGCGGCACCAGCATTCACTATCTCGAAGAAAAGCTCGCCAAGATGGTGCGCGAGGAGTGAAAAAGCAGGATTGAGGATTTAGGATCGAGGATTGAGTAAACAACACGGACCGAAGCATCGTAGACGCGACTTCCCCTCAATCCTGGATCCTCGGTCCTCCATCCAAGAATGCATTGGCTCGCCGTCATCCTTGAAGTCGACGCGGATCGTGCGGAGACGTTTGGCGACGCACTGCTCGAGGCCGGCGCGCTCTCCGTCGACGTTGCCGACGCCGCTGCCGGCACGCCGCAGGAGCGGCCGCTGTTCGGCGAGCCGGGCGCCGCATCCGGCGGGGGCTGGGATCGCAATCGCGTGACCGCCCTGTTTCCACCGGAGACCGACCTGGCCGCCGCGCTGCCTGCCGCGCTGCATGCGGCCGGGCTGTCTGAAACGACATCCTATCGCCTCGATCGCGTCGATGAGCGGGACTGGGTGCGCGCCACCCAGACACAGTTTCAGCCGATCCGGATTTCACCGCGCCTGTGGATCGTGCCGAGCTGGCACGCCTCGCCCGACCCGCGGGCCATCAACATCAGGCTTGATCCCGGTCTCGCTTTCGGCACCGGCACGCATCCGACGACGCGGTTGTGCCTGCGCTGGCTCGAGATGCATGTGCGCGGGGGCGAGGTGGTGATCGATTTCGGCTGCGGCTCCGGCATTCTCGCCATCGCGGCCTTGAAATTCGGCGCGATGCAGGCGTGCGGCGTGGATATCGACGCGCAGGCGCTGCTTGCGGCGCGGCATAATGCTATGCAAAATCAGGTCGCAGCGCAGTTTGTCGCGACTGCGGACGAAATCGGGGAGCCGGCCGAACTGGTGGTGGCGAACATATTGGCCAACCCGCTCGTCCTGCTCGCGCCGCTGCTCGCGAAGCTGACCGCGAGCGGCGGGCGCGTGGCGCTGTCGGGAATACTCGACGGACAGGCGGTGGAAGTGCGCGCGGCATATTCGGAGTGGTTCGAGATGGATACCATCGAACGCGAAGAAGGCTGGGTGTTGCTGAGCGGCGTGAAAAAATGAGGGTGTTATTCATCGCGTTTTGGCCGCCACGCATCATGTGAGGGTTCTGGAGATAGGTTCTAGCATGTCGATGGTAACCCGCTGTCCGTCCTGCGAGACGCTGTTTCGCGTGACGCCCCAACAACTGCAGACGCACGACGGGCAGGTGCGCTGCGGGCGCTGCATGACGGTGTTCGACGGCGCCAAAGGGCTCGCCATGCTACCGGAGGAGACGCCGCCCGGGGCACCGCTGCCACCCGCTGCCGAAAGCGTAACGTCTTCCGCTGCCGATACGACGACCGCGACACTGCCTGACACGGCGCTCGTGCGGGGCACGGCAGCGCCGGCGGCGCCCGAACCCGCGCCGGCGCTGTCGGTCCCCGCAGGATTTGAGTTCGAGCCGATCGAAGCGCCCAAGGCATCTGCATTGCAAGCCGTCAAGCCGGTCGTGAAGTCGGCAGCGCTCGAGATAGACGCCCACTCAAGAGTCGTATCCTCATCGCTATCCACCATCAGAGGGGACGAATCATTTCTGGAGCAAGCGCGTTCCGAGCCGCGCCGCGGCTCGCGGGCATGGCGGGTGGGCAGCGCACTCATGTTGCTTGCGGTGGCGGGACAGACGGCCTATTTTTACCGCGGCGATCTCGTCGCGAATTACCCGGCCCTGAAACCGGCGGTTGAGCGCATCTGCGAGCTGCTCCAGTGCAGCGCGCCGCTGCCGCAACGACCGAAGCTTGTCAACATCGAAGCTTCCGATCTGCAAATTCTCGACCCGGCGCGTCCCGGCGTGATCCGGCTTACCGCGACGCTCCGCAATCATGCCGGCTATGACGTCGGTTATCCCGCCCTCGACTTGGTGCTCACCAACACCAAGGAGCATACGCTGGCGCGGCGCATCTTTCTGCCCGAAGACTATCTGGAAAAAGGCAGGGACGTGAAGTCCGGGCTTCCCGCCAACGCCGAGGTCACCGTACGCCTCGATCTCGACACCGGCGAACTCGGCGCGGCGGGTTTCCGTCTTGGTCTGCTGCCCGCGCCGAGGCGCTAGGATTTTGTCGAACTTAGGCCCGACAAACTCCTGAATGTCGAGCGAGCTGAGAAAAACGCCGCTCCACCCCGCGCACCTCGAAGCGGGTGCGAAGCTGGTCGAGTTTGCGGGCTGGGAGATGCCGCTGCACTACGGCTCGCAGGTCGGGGAGCACCATCAGGTTCGGCGCGACGCGGGCATGTTCGACGTTTCGCACATGCTGGCGGTGGATATCCGCGGTGCAGATGTGCGCGGCTTTCTGCGCAGGCTGCTTGCCAACGATGTCGCCAAACTGGTGCAGCCGGGCGAGGCGCTTTATTCGTGCATGTTGAACCACGAAGGCGGTGTGCTCGATGACCTCATCGTCTACTTTCTCGCCGAGGACTGGTTCAGAGTGGTGGTCAACGCCGGCACCGCGGACAAGGATGTTGTCTGGATAGATGCGCAACGCGCCGGGGCCGCCTCGCGGCTTGAAGTGAGTGCGCGGCGCGATCTCGCGATCGTCGCGGTGCAGGGGCCCCAGGCGCGGCGGAAGGTATGGCGTGCGCTGCCGCAAACGCGCGGCGCGAGTGAGCCGCTGGCGCATTTTCAGGCGGCGGCGATAGGGGATATGCTGGTGGCGCGTACCGGCTACACCGGTGAGGACGGCTTCGAGATCATGTTGCCCGCGGGGCGTGCGGTTCATCTGTGGAACGCGCTGAAGGCGCAGGAGGTTGCGCCGGCAGGTCTGGGCGCGCGCGACACGCTGCGGCTTGAAGCCGGCATGCATCTCTACGGCCAGGATATGGATGAAACCGTGACTCCGCTCGAGTCGGGACTGTCGTGGACGGTGGATCTTAAAACGGAGCGCGATTTTATCGGCAGGGCGGCGCTGCTCGCCAAACCGGCGGTGCGCCAACTGCTGGGCCTGGTGTTGCTCGGTCGCGGCGTGATGCGCAGTCACCAGAAGGTACGCTGTGGCGGTGGCGCCGGCGCAATCACGAGCGGTGGGTTTTCGCCGACGCTCCATCAGTCGATCGCGCTGGCGCGCGTGCCGCAGGGCATCGCTGCCGGTGATATCGTCGAAGTGGAAGTGCGCGGCAAATGGTTGCGCGCGAGAACGGTCAAGCCGCCTTTCGTGCGTAATGGAAAGATTCTGGTAAAGGCTTGAAGACTTTTTGGAATTTAGGAGTCATCATGACAACGCCTGACAATCTGAAGTACACCAAGAGCCACGAGTGGGTAAGGCAGGAAGGCGATGGCACGGTAACCATCGGCGTGACCTTTCACGCCCAGGAAATGCTGGGAGACGTAGTATTCATCGAGAATCCCGTCGTCGGCCGCAAGGTCAAACAGGGCGACGAGTGCGGCGTGATCGAGTCGGTGAAGGCGGCAGCCGACCTCTACGCGCCCCTGTCGGGCGAAGTCGTCGCCGCCAACGGCGAGCTTGCCGATGCCCCGGAGAAGGTCAACCAGGATCCCTACGCGGCGTGGATGTTCAGGCTCAAGCCCGACAACGTCGCCGAGCTTGCCGGCCTGCTCGACGCGGTGGCGTACCAGAAAATCGCCGAGGCTGAGAAATAGTAATGTGTAATGAGTGATGAGTAATGGGTGGGAATGCCTCGTGGGGTGACGGAAACACAGCCCTTGCTCATCACCCATAACTCATCACCCATCATTGGCTTTAGCTATGCCATTCGTTCCCCACACTGAAGAAGACATCCGGGCGATGCTGAAATCGATCGGCGTCGAGTCGATCGACCAGTTGTTCGACGAAATCCCGCCGGCGCTGCGCAGCCGCGGTCTCGCGCAGGCACCGCCGGCGATGACGGAAATGGAAATCGCGCGGCTGATGCGCGACCGTGCCGAGCACGACGGCATCTATCTCAATTTCATCGGCGCCGGCGCCTACGAGCATCACATTCCCGCGGCGGTCTGGCAGATCGCCACGCGCGGCGAGTTCTATTCCTCGTATACGCCGTACCAGGCCGAGGCGAGTCAGGGCACGCTGCAGGTCCTGTACGAGTATCAAACCATGATGGCCTCGCTGCTCGCGCTGGAGGTCACCAACGCGAGCCTTTACGACGGCGCGTCGGCGCTGGCGGAGGCCGTGCTGATGGCGGTGCGCGCGCACGGGACGGCGAAGCGGGTGCTGTTGCCACGCACCGTGCATCCGACGTGGCGCAGGGTCGTGAAGACGATCGTCAGGAACCAGGGTATCGAACTCATCGAGGTCGGCTACGACGCGCGGGCGGGGCATACCTTGCCGGATGCGCTCCAGGCGTTCAAGGGGCAGGACATTGCAGCGCTCGTGATCCCGCAACCCAATTTCTTCGGCGTGCTGGAACCGGTTGGCGAACTCGTCGATTGGGCCCATGCCAACGACATGCTCGCCATCGCGGCGGTGAATCCCACCGCGCTCGCGCTTTTGAAGCCTCCCGGCGATTGGGGGGCCACGGGCGCCGACATCGCGGTCGGCGACGGTCAGCCGCTCGGCGTGCCCTTGGCGAGCGGCGGCCCTTATTTCGGCTTCATGGCGTGCCGCAAGGCTCTGGTGCGGCAAATGCCGGGCCGCCTCGTCGGCGCGACCCGCGATGTCGACGGCAGGCCCGGTTACGTGCTGACGCTGCAGGCGCGTGAACAGCATATCCGCCGCTCCAAAGCCACTTCCAACATCTGCACCAACCAGGGGCTGATGGTGACGGCGGCGACGATCTACATGGCGCTGCTCGGGATGGGCGGACTTGCCGGGGCGGCGCGCGCCTGCCACCGCAACACGCTGGCGTTGCTTGCCGATATGACCGGGATCGAGGGCGTCGAACGCGTTTTCGGCGGGCCGGTGTTTCACGAGTTCGCGCTGCGCCTCAAGACGCCGGTTCTCCCCGTGTTGCACGCCCTCAAGGCGCAGGGCATACTGGGCGGATTCAGTCTGGTACACGACTATCCAGAGCTCGGCCAGTCGATTCTTGTCTGTGCGACCGAGACCAAGACCGAGGGGGATTTGAAGCACTATGCGGAAAACATGGCGCGCATCGTTGGCAAGCGTTTCCGCCCGGCGCCTTGCGCGCTCAAACCAGAACTCTAGCTGACAAGGAGACAGGGCATGGCAAGTGTTACGCTCGGAGGTAACCCTATCGCGGTCGCAGGTAATTTTCCCAAGAAGGGCGATATTGCTCCCGACTTCACCCTGACCAACAAGGACCTGAAGGACGTGAGCCTGAAAGATTTCGCCGGCAGGCGCAAGGTGCTGAACATCGTGCCCAGCCTCGACACCCCGGTGTGCGCCAAGTCGACGCGCATCTTCAACGAGAAAGCGGGCGACATGGCGAACGCCGCGGTGCTGATCATCTCGGCCGACCTGCCGTTCGCGATGAACCGCTTCTGCGGAGCGGAAGGGCTCACCAACGTGGCGACGTTGTCAACCGTGCGCGGCCGCGATTTTCACGTGAAGTATGGCGTAGACATCACCGACGGTCCGCTCAAGGGTCTCACCGCGCGCGGCGTGGTGGTGCTCGATGAGAACAACCAGGTGCTGCACGCCGAGCTGGTGCCGGAAATCAAGCAGGAGCCCGACTACGACGCGGCGCTCGCAGCGCTTAGGTAGGAAAAGCGTGAGGGGTGAGGAGCCGGCGCGATGCTGATCTTTGAGTTGTCGCGTCCTGGCCGACGCAACCGGTCGCAGACGCCGACGGCGGGCGAGACGAGCGCCATTCCAGAAGAATTCCTGCGGGCGAAGCCGCCGCTGCTCCCGGAAGTCTCCGAGCTCGACGCCGTGCGCCACTACACCAGCCTGTCGCAGAAGAATTTCTCGATCGATACGCACTTCTATCCGCTCGGTTCGTGCACGATGAAATACAACCCGCGGGCGTGCAATGCGCTCGCCATGCTGCCGCAGTTTCTCGCGCGCCATCCCGGCGCGCCGGACGACACCGGCCAGGGTTTTCTCGCCTGCATGTACGAGTTGCAGGAAATGCTCGAGGACGTGACCGGCATGGCGGCGGTGAGCCTCGCGCCCATGGCCGGCGCGCAGGGCGAATTTGCGGGTGTCGCGATGATCCGTGCCTATCACGACTCGCGCGGCGACGCGGCGCGCACCGAAATCCTGGTGCCCGATGCGGCGCATGGCACCAATCCGGCGACGGCGGTAATGTGCGGCTATACGGTGCGCGAGATCGCCACCGACAGCGAAGGCAATGTCGATCTCGCCGCGCTCGAGGCCGCGGTGGGTTCGCACACCGCGGGACTGATGCTCACCAATCCGTCCACACTCGGCGTGTTCGAGAGGACCATCCTCGACATCGGGAGCATCGTCCACGACGCAGGCGGGCTGCTCTATTACGACGGCGCGAATCTCAATGCCATCCTCGGCAAGGTCAAACCGGGCGACATGGGCTTCGATGCCATCCATATCAACCTGCACAAGACGTTCTCGACGCCGCATGGCGGCGGCGGCCCCGGCGCGGGTCCGGTCGGCGTTTGCGCGCGGCTCACGCCGTTCCTGCCGCTGCCGGTAGTCGGGCGGCACAAGGACGACTACCGCGTGCTCGGTGAGAAGGATCTCCCGCTGTCCATCGGGCGGCTGGCGGCGCACCTTGGCAACGCCGGGGTGCTGCTGCGCGCTTATGTCTACGCGCGGCTGTTGGGCGCCCAAGGCATGCGGCGCGTCGCAGAGTTCGCGACGCTCAACGCCAATTACCTGATGGCGGAACTGAAGCGCGCCGGATTTGAAGTCGCGTATCCGACCCGGCGAGCCAGCCACGAATTCAGCGTGACGCTCAAGGACCTGAAGGAGAAAACCGGCGTCACCGCGATGGACGTGGCGAAACGGCTCCTCGACAAGGGTTTCCATGCGCCGACCACCTACTTTCCGTTGCTGGTGCCGGAGTGCCTGCTGATCGAGCCGACCGAAACCGAGTCGAAACAGACGCTCGACGCTTTTATCGGCGCGATGAAGGAGATTCTCGCGGAGGCCCGCGCTAATCCGGAAATGGTCAAGACCGCGCCGCACACCACCCCGGTGCGGCGTCTCGATGAGGTCAGGGCCGCGCGCGATCTCAATCTGACCTGGAAACCCGGTGAACAGTAAGAGGTCAGCGGTCAGCGGTAGACTACGGCCTGCGTGTCTACGCCGTTTGCCTTTTACCGCTCACCACTCACCGCTCACCGCTTTGTTATGAAAAGCCCATACAAGGGAAGAACCGGCTTGGCGCGGATCTGGAACGCGCTGCTCTATTCGCTGGACGGTCTCTCGGCCGCGTTCAAGCACGAAGACGCATTCCGGCAGGAGGTGCTGCTGGCGCTGGTGCTGATCCCGCTCGCAATTTACATGCCGGCGGCCGGATCAGGCAAGGCGCTGATGGTGGCGAGCGTGCTGCTGGTGCTGATCGTGGAGCTGTTGAATACCGGAATCGAGTCCGTCACCGACCGCATCTCGCTCGAAGATCACGTGCTCGCCAAGCGCGCGAAAGACATGGGCAGCGCGGCGGTGATGTTATCCGTGATCAACGTGCCTGCCGTGTGGCTGCTGGTCTTGCTCGGCTGATTTTGACGGGATCACGATGCGCACGCTGATTTGCGGCTCGATCGCCTACGACACCATCATGGTGTTCCACGACCGCTTCAAGAACCACATTCTTCCCGAGCAGCTGCATATCCTGAACGTCGCGTTCCTGGTGCCCGACATGCGCCGCGAGTTCGGCGGCTGCGCCGGCAACATCGCCTACACGTTGAACCTGCTGGGCGGCGCGCCGCTGATCATGGCCACCGTCGGCGATGACTACCAACCGTATGCCTATCGCCTCGAGAAGCTGCAGTTGTCGCAGCAGCACATTCGCAAGATTCCGGACACCTTTACCGCGCAAGCGTTCATTACCACCGACCTCGACGACAACCAGATCACCGCGTTCCATCCCGGTGCGATGAATCACTCGCACCAGAACCATGTCCGCGACGCCAGGGATGTCGGGCTGGGCATCGTCGCGCCCGACGGGCGCGAGGGCATGTTGCAGCATGCGCGTGAGTTTCATGCCGCCGGCATTCCCTTCATCTTCGATCCGGGGCAGGGACTGCCGATGTTCAGCGGCGAAGAGTTGCTCGAGTTTGTGCGCATGGCGGAGTATGTCACGGTCAACGACTATGAAGGACAGATGCTGCAGGATCGCAGCGGCAGAAAAATCGACGAATTGGCGAGACTCGTCAAAGCTTTTGTGGTCACCCTGGGGGCGGGCGGCTCGATCATCCATGCCAATGGTCGACGGATGGAGATCCCGAGCGTTAAATCTGAAGAAATGATCGATCCGACCGGCTGTGGCGACGCCTTCCGGGCGGGGCTGCTGTACGGTATCGCCGCCGGGCTTGACTGGCCGCTGACGGGCCGGCTGGCGTCGCTGCTGGGCGCGATCAAGATCGGCAGGCGCGGCGGTCAGAACCACCATTTTACGCGCGACGAGATCGCGCAACGGTTCAAGGACAGCTTTGGCACTCGTATTTGGTAAACGGAGGACGCGCTGTCGCGGTAGCGACACGGCGCGCCGTCATTGTTCAGGCGCCGTTCCCGCCATCTCCCGGCAATCACACTGAAAGATCCGGCGATCGTCAAGCCGCAGCGCACTGAGTTCTCGTCCCCACACGCAACCCGAATCCAGTGCGATGACATCGGGTCGCACGATCAGCCCCAATGCCGCCCAGTGGCCGAAAACGATCGCCGTATCGCGGTTCGCGCGCTGCGGAACGTCGTACCAAGGCATGAATCCGGGCGGCGGGTTCACGAGCCCGGTCTTGTGCGTGAATTCCATCGCGCCATCGGCGGTGCACAGGCGCATGCGTGTCATGGCGTTGGTGATCACGCGCAGCCGGTCGAACCCCGCAAGATCGTCATGCCAGCGCGCCGGTTCGTTGCCGTACATGCGGCGCATGAACTCGCGGTGGCCGTCGCCGCGCAGGGCCTGCTCGATTTCGCGCGCGAGATCGAGCGCCTGCGCAATGCTCCATTGCGGCAGCAGACCGGCGTGTACCATCGCGTAACCCTGTCCGACGTGCATCATGTTCTGATGCCGCAGCCAGGCGAGCAGTTCGTCGCGGTCCGGCGCGTCGAGCACCGCGCCGAGCGTGTCGCTGCGGTGAGGCTTGGCGAAACCCGCCGCGACCATCAGCAGGTGCAGATCGTGATTGCCGAGCACGGTGATGGCGGTGCCGCCCAGGCTCCTGACGAAGCGCAGCGTTTCCAGTGACTGCGGCCCGCGGTTGACGAGATCGCCGACGAACCACAGGCGGTCACGCCCGGGATCGAACGTGAGATGGTCGAGCAGCCGTCGCAGCTGGTCGTAGCAGCCTTGAACGTCGCCGATGGCGTAGGTGGACATGAAAGGCGGTGATGAGTACCCCTCAAGTACCCGTCAAGCGGGTATTGAGAAGAAGGGGTATTAAAAAGAATGATGGGTGTAGAGTGATGGGTGCTCCAACTTTACCGCGCCGCTGGCGGGCTGCAAAGTCAGCTTGGAAACAAAAAAAGGCGCAGCTGGATCTGCGCCCTCGTCTTGCCGCCTCGTGAGTTACCGCTGGCTCTTAACTGCTCATCGCTTGCCCCTCACTTCGCCTGGCTCACCAGGTAATCGACCGCCGCCTTGACGTCGCCCTCGGCAAGCGACGTGTTCCCGCCCTTGGGCGGCATCGCGTTCTTGCCTTTGAGCGCACTCGTGTAGAGCGCGTCCATGCCGGACTTGATGCGCGGGCCCCACGCCGCCTTGTCGCCGGCTTTCGGCGCGCCCGCAATGCCCGCCGCGTGGCATGCCACGCAGTTCGCTTCATAAACCGTCTTGCCTTTGCTGGCGTCCAGTTTCGCCGATGCGGCCGCCGCCGGGGCCTGCGCGACCGCCGCCGGCGCCGCGGCCTGCGGCTCTTTCACCGCCGCGCCGACTTGGTTGAACATGTAAACGATTGCCCGCCGAAATTCGGCGTCGGTCAGCTCGGCCATGCCGCCGCGCGCCGGCATGCCGTCGTGACCTCTGATGGCCGAGAGCGTTACGGTGTTGAGCCCTTTCGTGGCGCGCTTTATCCACGCGGTCCGATCACCGATGCGGGGCGCGCCTGCCTCGCCGGTCTGGTGGCACTTAATGCACTGGGCCTGGACGATCTGTTCACCTGTGCGCTCAACCACTGCCGCCGGTTTCGCCGCCGGCGTGCCGGTGTCCGCGACCACGACTTCGCCGACCGGTTTCAAGCGCTTCGCGATCGCCTCATCCGACATGCCCGGATTGCTCTTGCTGAAGTCCATGCCGCTCGTGACGAGCTGGGACAACATCACGATCAGCGTGATCGGCACCGCAAACGCCAGGAATACGACGATGATCAGCTGTTTCGGCGTCTTGATCGGGGAGGAATGCTCTTCGATGTGAATCTCGCTCATGCGAATGACCCGCTGCTCTTCAGGCGTGACAGGCGCACATTATAATGGCAATCGATACACCGGTAAAACCTTGATTCCGGGAATGTCCGTGCAGGCCGCTGTGTTAAAATGCCCGCTCACGACGCGCCCGTAGCTCAGTTGGATAGAGTGTCGGTCTCCGAAGCCGAAGGTCGTGGGTTCGACTCCCGCCGGGCGCGCCATCTCATTTCTTTTCCTCCGGTTCCGTTTTGGAGCGAACAATAACAACCGGCCTACCGATGTTTGCTTCGAAACCGTACGACGCCATCATCGTCGGCGGCGGTCATAACGGCCTCACCTGCGCCTGCTATCTCGCCGCCGCCGGGCTCAAAGTACGAGTGCTCGAGCGCCGCGCGATAGTGGGCGGTGCCGCGGTCACCGAGGAATTCTTCCCGGGGTTCCGCAATTCGACCGCGGCCTACACGGTGAGCCTGTTGCATCCCAAGGTGATCTCTGATCTCAGGCTTGCCGAGCACGGCCTGCGCGTGCTCGAGCGGCCCATCTCCAACTTTCTGCCTTTGTCCGACACGCAACACCTGAAAATCGGCCCCACGCTCGCCGCAACTCAAGCCGAGGTCGGACGCTTTTCACCGCGCGACCGGGAGCGGCTTCCCGCGTATTACCAGATGCTGGAGCAGGTGGCAGGGGTGCTGCGCGATCTGCTGCTGGAGACGCCGCCCAACGTCGGCGGCGGGCTGCGTGATGTCGTGAGCGCGCTCAGGGCCGGCAACCGCATGCGCAAGCTCGACATGCCGGCGCGCCGCGATGTGCTCGATGTGTTCGCCAAGAGCGCGGGCGACTTGCTCGACGGCTGGTTCGAGTCCGACCCGATCAAGGCGGCGTTCGGTTTCGACGCCATTGTCGGCAACTTCGCGAGTCCGTACGCGCCGGGCTCGGCCTACGTGCTGCTGCACCACGTCATCGGTCAGGTGAACGGCAAGCGCGGCGTGTGGGGTCACGCGGTCGGCGGCATGGGCGCGATCACGCAGGCGATGGCCCAGGAAGCGCGCAGCCGCGGCGTGGAAATCGACACCGGCTGCGAGGTGGTCCAGGTGTGCGTGGATAACCGCGGGACGCAGGGCGTGCGGCTAGCGGATGGGCGCGTGATCGAGGCGCGCTGCGTGGTGTCCAACCTTAACCCGCGGCTGCTCTATCTGCGGCTGATCGATGAAAGTGTGCTCGACGCCGAGTTCGTGACGCGCATCCGCAACTGGAGATGCGCGTCGGCGACTTTCCGCATGAATGTGGCGCTTTCCGAGCTGCCGGACTTTGCCTGTCTGCCGGGCAAAACGCCGCACGACCATCACAAGTCCGGCATCATCATCGCGCCGTCGCTGCGCTACATGGAGCAGGCGTACTTCGATGCGCGCACCTATGGCTGCGCGCGCGCGCCGGTGATCGAAATGCTGATCCCGAGCACGGTGGACGATACGCTTGCGCCGCCGGGAAAACATGTGGCGAGCCTGTTCTGCCAGCATTTCAATCCCGAACTGCCCAACGATCTCAACTGGGACGAGATAAAAGAGCCTGCGGCCGATCTGGTGATAGATACCGTCGACCGCTACGCCCCCAACTTCAAGGCGAGCGTGCTCGGCCGCAGCGTGCTCTCGCCCCTCGATCTCGAGCGCGAATTCGGGCTGGTCGGCGGCGACATCTTCCACGGCGCGCTCACGCTCGACCAGTTATGGAGCGCGCGTCCGGTGCTCGGTTACGCCGATTACCGCGCACCGATCAAAGGGCTGTACCTGTGCGGGGCCGGCACGCACCCCGGCGGCGGGGTAACGGGCATTCCAGGGCACAACGCCGCGCGGGAAATCGTCCGTGATTTCCGCTCGGGCAAAATGAAACAGTGAAAGCGTGAACGAGTGAACGGGTGAACGAGTGAACAGGTGAAGCCCCTCTCCCCATCCCTCTTCCCAGGCACGGGGAGAGGTGGTTTTTCTTCCCTCTCGTTCACCCGTTCACTCGTTCACTCGTTCACCCCAACATCGTGATGGAGCACCGTACGTGAAAGTGTTTCGTTTGCTTCTGCTCGCGCTGGTACTATCGGCAGCTTCCGGTTGCGGTGAGAAGGTGCCGAAGCTGGCCAAGCTGGGGAGCGCGGACGTGATCGTCGCTTTCGGCGACAGCCTGACTTACGGCATCGGCGCGCAAGAGCACGAAAGTTATCCGGTGGTGCTCGCGCAACTGACCGGGCGCCAGGTGATTCGATCTGGTGTGCCGGGCGAGGTGACAGCGCAAGGCTTGCAGCGGCTGCCGGAAGTGATCGACGAATACCGGCCTCGGCTGATGATCGTGTGTCTCGGCGGCAACGACATGCTGCGCAAGGTGAACGCGGCCGAGATCAAGTCCAACCTGCGCGTCATCATCAAGACCATCAAGGACCGCGGCATCGCCGTGGTGCTCGTCGGTGTGCCGCGGCCGGCGTTGATCACGAGCGCTCCGGAATTCTACAGCGATCTGGCCAAAGAATTTGCCCTTCCCTATGAAGGCAAGATCGTGACCAGCGTGCTCTACTCCCCGGACATGAAGGCCGATTCGATTCACCCCAACGCCAAGGGCTATCGACGGATGGCGGAAGGGCTCGCCGAGCTGCTGCGCAAAGCCGGCGCGATATAGGAAATCAGTGATATGGCAGCCGCGCCGGCGGTTTGCACCCACCACGCCTTGCCGTGCAACCCGAGCGCGTGGCTCACTTGGCGCCGGTATAGAACTGCGGCCAGCGCTCGCGCACGGCGTCGCTGCCGTCCTGGTAGACATGGCAGGCGTTCAACTGGTACGGTTTCCTGGTCACCGGCTTGCCGGCGTCGCGCGCGCCGCGTGCGCGGCCCGTCGCCTGAAACGCGGTAGTGCCCAGCGGGCCCAGCAGTTCGACCAGATGGGTGCAGCCCTTGATGCCGCCCAGCAGTTCCAGCGTTTTCTTTCTCCAGCCGGGGCCGATGGTCACACCCTTGAGCGCTTTGAAATTCGGCGTGATCGCGCCGCAGTGCGGGTAGGGGCCCTCGTCGGTCACCGCTGTGACGTCGTGGATCGTCATGTCGAGGTCGATGGTGATCCGGAGCCACATGTTGTGCACCGGCTCGCCGGGCCGGCGCTCGCGCCCGCCGTGGCGGCGCGTGTGGAGGTAGCTCTTGGTATCCAGGAGGTGCGCCTCAATGTCCCACAAGCCATCTTTGCGTTCGTAACCTTTGCATTCGATGGCGCGCTTGTGCATCAGCGTGCGGGGAGCGGATTCCGGTAACGGCATGTGCGAAAACTCCAACGGGATGTTAACTTGGGCCGCCGCCGCGGTGGGCGGCACGCCGTGCCTGCAGGCGTGCGATTGCGCGCCGCCTTTCCTCGGGCGTGTAGCTTGCCCAGAATGAGATTTCGTCCAGCGTGCGGAAGCAGCCGAGACAGTAGCCGGTATGCGGCTCGATGACGCAATCCCTGACGCACGGCGACTCGACGTTGGTTGCTCCCGGCGTCATTGCCCAGCCCGCGCCTTGGCCTTCAAGGCGCGGGCGGCCTTGGAGTGGGTCGGGCGGCCGAGCACGCCGCAGATGTAGTCTCCCACCGCGATCAGCTTGTGCAGATCAACGCCGGTCTCGATGCCGAGTCCGTTGAGCATGTACATCACGTCCTCGGTCGCCACGTTGCCGGTGGCGCCTTTCGCGTACGGGCAGCCACCCAGGCCCGCGACCGAGCTGTCGAGGGTTGCTACGCCGCACCCCAGCGCGGCATAGATGTTGGCGAGCGCCTGGCCGTAGGTGTCGTGGAAGTGGCCGGCGAGGCGTTCGACCGGGATATATTTTGCAACGGCCTCGAACACCACGCGTGTCTTGCCCGGTGTAGCGACACCGATGGTATCGGCAACGGTGATTTCATAGCAGCCCATGGCGTCGAGTTCGCGCGCGACGCGCACCACGGCGTCAGGCTGCACTTCGCCTTCGTACGGGCAGCCGAGGCAAACCGAAATGTCGCCGCGCACCTTGAGGCCTTTGGCGAGCGCTTCTTCGCAAACCTGCGAAAAACGCGCCAGGCCCTCGGCGATGGTGCAGTTGGTGTTGCGTTTCGAAAAGCTCTCGGTCGCTGCGCCGAACACCACGACTTCCTCAGCCCCGGCCGCAATTGCGGCGTCGAGTCCTTTTTTGTTTGGCACCAGCACCGGGTAGCTGACCCCCGGCTTGCGCCGGATGCCCGCCATCACCTGCGCATTGTCGGCCATCTGCGGCACCCACTTGGGCGAGACGAACGCCGTGGCCTCGACTACCGGCAGGCCGGCGTCGGTGAGGCGGTTGATGAGTTCGATCTTGACGTCGGTCGCGACCGGCGTCGCCTCATTCTGCAGGCCGTCGCGCGGCCCGACCTCAACCAGCTTCACTTTCGTCGGCATTCTCATTGAATACTTTCAAGAAAACCTATTGAAACCGCCGATGAACGCAGATGAACGCAGATGATTTTCAGATTCATATTCGGATTTCTTGGGATTTCGAACAACATCGGCGTCCATCGGCGTACCCCTCAAGTACCCCTCAAGGGGGTATTGAAAATAAGGGGTATTGAGAAGAATTTATCTGCGGTTACCGTTTTTTCGTTTTTCGCTTAGCCGCGGGTTCGACCCAGGCCGGCTTGCGCTTTTCGAGGAAGGCGGAGAGGCCTTCCTGCGCTTCGGGCGTCGCGCGGACCTCGGCGATGCGCCGTGCCGTCTCGTCGACGATGGCATCGTCGATCATCGCGTGCGTGCTCACCGGGATCAGCTGCTTGATCGCGACGAGCGCGTTGGGCCCGCTCGAGTAGAGATGCGCGAGCATGCGCCCGACCGCCGCGTTGAGCGCTTCTTCCTCGACGATGTCGTGGACCAGGCCGATGCGGAAAGCCTCCGCCACGTCGAACTCCTCGCCGGAGAGCATGTAGCGATGCGCGTAGCGCTCGCCGATCGCGGCGATCACGTAGGGACTGATCATGGCCGGGATGATGCCGAGCTTCACTTCCGACAGCCGGAAAGTGGCGTCGCGCGAGGCGATGGCGATGTCGCAGGCGGCGACCAGCCCGATGCCGCCGCCGCGCACCGCGCCGCGCACGCAGGCAATGGTCGGTTTCCCGAGCTTGTGGAGCGTATAAAGCATGCGGGCAGTCTGCTGTGCGGCTTTGAAGTTCTGCTGAGGCGAGAATGTCGCACTTTTCTTCATGTGCTCAATGTCCGCTCCGGCGCAGAAGCTCTTGCCGGCGCCGACGATCACGACAGCGCGCACTTTGGGATCGGCCTCGAGCTTTTTCAGCGCCGAGGTGAGCGCCTCGACCATCTCGGGGTCGAACGCGTTATGCACTTCCGGACGGTTGAGCATCACCGTTGCGTTGCCGTCCCTGTCGATCTGAGAGATAACCTTTTTGCGCATGCTTTTCCTTCGGCTCGGCCCCCGGGTTCTTGCGTGACCGCCGCGGGCGCGTGCGTTCAGTGCGCGTCCATCAGCGCACCCTGCGGCGCTCGCAGCAGGCCAAGGCTCGCATTATAACCGTGCGCTTCACCAGGCCGATACTCAGCAGGGTGCGCCCTGCGCAGCATCGGTGCGTGAAACGCACCCTACGGCTTGATTTTCACCGCTCACCGCTCACCGTTCACGGCTACATGCGGAAAACGCCGAACGTCGTTTTCTCGATCGGCGCGTTGAGACTCGCGGCAATGCCGAAAGCCAGCGTCTTACGCGTGTCCTTCGGGTCGATCACGCCGTCGTCCCACAGCCGCGCACTTGCGTACCAGGCGCTTGCCTGCCGCGCATACTGCTCGACGATCGGTGCCTTGAATGCCTCCTCTTCCTGCGCGCTCCATTTCCTGCCGCTTTTTTCCAGTGCCTCGCGCTTGACCTGCGCCAGCACGTTGGCAGCCTGCTCGCCGCCCATCACCGAAATTTTCGCGTTGGGCCAGGTCCAGAGAAAGCGCGGTCCGAACGCGCGGCCGCACATGCCATAGTTGCCGGCGCCGAAACTGCCCCCGATGATGACGGTGAATTTCGGCACGCGCGCGCAGGCGACCGCGGTCACCATCTTGGCGCCGTCCTTGGCGATGCCGCCGGCCTCGGACTTCTTGCCCACCATGAAGCCGGTGATGTTTTGCAGAAACACGAGCGGAATGCCGCGCTGGCAGCAGAGTTCAATGAAGTGCGTGCCCTTCAATGCCGACTCCGAGAACAGGATGCCGTTGTTGGCAATGATCCCGACCGGATAGCCTTCGATGTGGGCATAGCCGCACACCAGCGTCACGCCGTAGCGTGCCTTGAATTCATCGAACTCGCTCCCATCGACGATACGCGCGATGATTTCGCGCACGTCGAACGGCATGCGCGTGCCGGCCGGGATTACGCCGTAGACTTCAGCCGGATCGTAAAGCGGCGCGCGCGGCACGCGCAGCACGAGAGGGGTACGCTTTTCGTGGTTGAGGTTGGCGACCGCACGCCGCGCGAGCTCCAGCGCGTGGCGGTCGTCGTCGGCGAGGTGATCGGCGACACCCGAGATGCGGGTATGCACGTCAGCGCCGCCGAGTTCTTCGGCCGTCACCACTTCGCCGGTCGCGGCCCTGACCAGCGGCGGGCCGGCGAGAAAGATCGTGCCCTGGTTTTTGACGATAATGGTTTCATCCGACATCGCCGGTACATAGGCGCCGCCCGCGGTGCACGAGCCCATGACGACCGCGATCTGCGCGACGCCCGCCGCCGACATGTTGGCCTGGTTGTAGAAGATGCGGCCGAAATGATCGCGGTCGGGAAACACCTCGTCCTGGCTCGGCAGATGCGCGCCGCCGGAATCGACGAGGTAGATGCACGGCAGGCGGTTCTCCAGGGCAATTTCCTGCGCGCGCAAATGCTTCTTGACCGTGAGCGGGTAATAGGTGCCACCCTTGACAGTGGCGTCGTTGGCGATCACCACGCACTCGCGGCCGCTCACCTGGCCGACGCCGGTGATGATGCCCGCCGCCGCTATCGCTTCGTCGTACACGTCCCACGCCGCGAGCGGAGACAACTCCAGAAACCGCGTGCCGGCATCGAGCAGCGCATTGACGCGTTCGCGGGCGGGCAGCTTGCCGCGGCCCTTGTGCCGGGCGCGTGCCTGCTCGCCGCCGCCCTGTTTGGCCTGCTCGATTCTGGCCTCGAGGTCCGCGACCAGCGCGCCCATCGCCTGCGCCGCGGCCTTGAACTCCGCAGAGCTCGGTTTGAGTTTGGTTTTGATGGGAGCCACGGGAACGTTGCGCTTACAGCCGGTCGAGCTCGGCGCGGTAAAGCTCAAGCATCTGCCGGTCAAAGCACGCAAAAATGATTTTCTCAAGCGCGGCCCCGGCAGCGAGGAAATTCGCGCACTCGCGCACCGCGATCTTCACCGCGTCCTCGAGCGGATAGCCGTAGACGCCGCAGCTGATCGCTGGAAACGCGATGGTCTTGAGCCGATGCTCGGTCGCCAGCCGCAGGCTCGAGACGTAGCACGAGGCGAGCAGTTCGGCTTCGCGGTGTTTGCCGCCGTGCCATACCGGGCCGACGGTGTGGATCACGTGCTTTGCCGGCAGACGGTAACCTCTGGTGATCTTTGCCTGGCCGGTCGGGCAGCCGTTGAGCGCGCGACACTCGGCGAGCAGCTCGGGCCCCGCCGCGCGGTGGATCGCGCCGTCGACCCCGCCGCCGCCCAGAAGCGTCGTGTTGGCGGCGTTGACGATGGCGTCGACCTTGAGCGTGACGATGTTGGCCTGTCGGGCCTCTAATTTAGAGCGCATACGCTTGTTCGAAATTTCAAGTTCCAGGTTCAAAGTTCCAAGTTCAATGTTTAAATCAAGAACCAGATCGCGGCCTGGTTGTTCAACCTTGAACCTTGAACCTTGAACCTTGAACCTTGAACCTTGAACCTCGGATCTTGAACCATCCCTTCTCACCAACCGCCAGTTTCCAGCCAGCGCTCAACCTGGCCCAGCCGGTCCGAGCCCCAGAACGGCTCGCCGTCAACGATGATGTAAGGCGAGCCGAACACGCCGCGCTCGATGGCGGCGTCCACCTCGCTCTTCAAGCGCTCCTTGACCGCCGGATCGTTGAGCGCCTGCGCGAGCTCGTCGCGATTGACGCCGAGCTTGGCCGCGACGTTGGCGGTGACCTCCGGACTGGAGATATCGCGGTCTTCCGCAAAGTAGGCGCGATACAGCGCCTGTGCGAGCGTCCTCGCCAGCACCGGATCGCGGTCGCCTACCCAGTAGAAGGCACGGCTGGGCGCTTGGCCGGCGACCGGGAACCTGGACGGCAGCTTGAACGGTACGCCGAACAACCGCGCCGAGCGCGCGAGGTCGTGTTTCGCATAGCTGCCCTTCAACGGAATGGTCGGCAGCGGCTGCTGGCCGGTGATCTTGAATATCGCGCCGAGCAGAATCGGGCGCCACACCACCGTGCGTCCGTATTTCGCCGCGATGTCATCGATCTTCGTGGCGGCGAAATAGCCGTACGGCGAGGAAAAGTCGAAGTAAAAATCGATCGCGTTGGCCATCCCGGATTCCTTGTCCTAGTTAAATCGTTCGAGCGCGATTGCGGTCGCCTCGCCGCCGCCGATGCAGAGCGAGGCGATGCCGCGCGTCATGCCGTATTTCTCCAGCGCGGCGAGCAACGTCACCATGATACGCGCGCCGGAAGCGCCGAGCGGGTGTCCCAGCGCGCACGCCCCGCCGTGCACGTTGACCTTGTCGTGGGGCAGGTCGAGGTCGCGCATCGCCGCCATGGCTACCACGGCGAACGCTTCGTTGATCTCGAAGAGATCGGTGCTTGTCGCGTCCCAGCCGGTCTTGGCGAACAGCTTCCGGATCGCGCCCACCGGAGCCGTGGTGAACCATCGCGGTTCCTGCGAATGCGTGGCGTAGCTCACGATACTCGCGAGCGGCGCCAGGCCGCGCTTTTCGGCTTCCGACAGCCTCATCAGCACCAGGGCGGCTGCGCCGTCGGAAATCGAACTCGAATTAGCGGCGGTCACCGTGCCGTCCTTGCGGAACGCAGGCTTCAGCTGCGGGATCTTGTCGGGGTTGGCCTTGAGCGGTTGCTCGTCGATGCTCACAGTCGTCTCGTTCTTCCCGGCCGCGATTCTGACGACCGCGATCTCCTTGGCGAAGTTGCCGCTCCTGATCGCGTCCTGCGCGCGGGTCAGCGAAGTGATGGCGTAACGGTCCTGCGCCTCGCGCGAAAAACGGTATTTCTCGGCAGTGTCTTCCGCAAACGTGCCCATCAGCCGGCCGCGGTCATACGCGTCCTCCAGCCCGTCAAGGAACATATGGTCCTTCACTTCGCCGTGGCCGAGCCGGAAGCCGGCGCGCGCCTTGGGCAGCAGGTAAGGCGCATTGGACATGCTTTCCATGCCGCCCGCGACCATGACGTCGTTGGTGCCCAGCGTGACGAGATCGTGGGCGAGCATCGCCGCCTTCATGCCCGAGCCGCATACCTTGTTGATCGTCATGCAGCCTACCGCCGGCGGCAGCCCCGCGCCGAGCGCCGCCTGCCGCGCCGGCGCCTGGCCCTGACCCGCGGGCAGTACGTTGCCCATGATGACTTCCTGCACGTCTTCCGGCTTGATGCCGGCACGCTCGATGGCGGCACCGATCGCCCGGGCGCCGAGTTCCGGCGCGGCCACCGACTTCAAGTCGCCCATGAAACCGCCCATCGGGGTGCGGGCGGAACCGACAATCACCACAGGATCATGTTGCATACGCAAGCTCCTGGCAAAGAATATTTATTTCGTTTCATCGAACAACTCGCGGCCGATCAGCATACGGCGGATTTCGGATGTTCCCGCCCCGATTTCATACAACTTCGCGTCGCGCAACAGCCGGCCGGTTGGTGATTCGTTCACATAGCCCATGCCGCCCAGCGCCTGGATCGCTTCGAGGGCCATCCACGTCGCTTTTTCCGCGGCGTACAGTATCGCGCCGGCGGCATCCTTGCGCGTGACGCAGCCCGCGTCGCACGCACGGCCGACCGCGTAGACGTAAGCGCGGCAGGCGCTCAAGGTGGTGTACATGTCGGCGAGCTTACCCTGCATCAACTGAAATTCGCCAATCGGCTGGCCGAACTGCTTGCGTTCATGCACATAGGGCAGCACGACGTCCAGGCACGCCTGCATGATGCCCAAGGGACCTCCGGCCAGCACCGCGCGCTCGTAGTCGAGCCCGCTCATCAGCACTTCGACGCCTTTGCCGATCCCGCCCAGCACGTTTTCCGCCGGCACTTCGCAGTCCTCAAACACCAGCTCGCAGGTGTTGGAGCCGCGCATGCCGAGCTTGTCGAGCTTCTGCGCGGTGGAAAACCCCTTGAACGTTTTTTCGATGATGAAAGCGGTGATGCCGCGCGCGCCGGCATCGACATCGGTCTTGGCGTAGACCACCAGTACATGGGCGTCGGGACCGTTGGTGATCCACATCTTGGCGCCGTTCAGCACGTAGCGGTCGCCTTTCTTGTCGGCACGCAGCCGCATGCTGACAATGTCGGAGCCGGCGTTAGGTTCGCTCATCGCCAACGCACCGACATGTTCGCCCGAAATGAGCTTGGGCAAATAGCGTTTCTTTTGCTCGGCGCTGCCGTTGCGGCGGAGTTGATTCACGCACAGGTTGGAGTGCGCGCCGTAGGACAGCCCGACCGCGGCGGAGGCACGGCTGATTTCCTCCATGGCGACAACGTGCGCGAGATAACCCAGGCCGGTGCCACCGAATTCTTCCTCGACAGTGATGCCGAGCAGTCCAAGCGCGCCCATTTTGCGCCACAGGTCATCGGGGAAATCGTTCGCTTTGTCGATCCCGGCTGCGCGCGGTGCAATCTCGCGCGCGGCAAAGTTCTGCACCGTTTCACGCAGGATGCCTAGAGTTTCGCCCAGGCCAAATTCGAGCGACAAATATTGATGCATTATCAGTTTACGTCAACGTCAATCGATAGACGTACAACATCTATCATTAGAATAAAACTATCATTCTAATCAAGGCGTCGCATTAAAAACCGCGATCGCGTAAATCATGCCAATCAGACTATCGTTCACGTAAACGTAATATCATCGGGTACCCTGTGTTCTCATCATTCATGCCACCTTCTCGGTTTTTTTTCCATTGCCGCTAGCAAGCAGGCGGCGGCACTGATTGGCAAAAAAACTGATCTCGTTGAGCATCACTTCGATGTCTTCCCGTTGCTGTTCAAGGAGGACGCGGCGTTTTTCGAGCCGGGCAAGAAATTCTTCAAGCTGTTTGTTCTCGTCCTTTGCCAGATCATAGAGCTCGAACAATTCCCGGATATCATTGAGCGAAAACCCCAGCCGCTTGCCGCGCAACGCCAGTTTGAGCCGGACCCGGTCGCGGTGGTTGAAAATCCGGTTCATGCCTTCGCGCTTGGGGTTGAGCAACCCCTGCTCTTCATAGTGCCGTATGGTGCGAGTGGTCACTCCAAATTCTTTGGCCAGCTCGGTAATTGAATAAGTCTGCGACACATTGTGCTCCGCAATATAGGCGTGTAAGATTTGATACAGAAATAGCTTATAGTCTCATTTACGTAAACGTCAAGAAGAAAATGCAAATTGCGCCCCAGCCTGCCAACGCAGCGTTGTCGCTTGAATACCCACTTCCAGACTTACCGGCTCCCGGCACCGCGAAGCAGGTCCGTACGGGCGTGTTCTGGTTGCGCATGCCGCTGCCGTTCGCCCTCAAACATATCAATCTGTGGCTGCTCGAGGATGGGACCGGCTGGACTATCGTCGATTGCGGCCTGGGGACCGACACCACGCGCACGCTGTGGGAGCAGATCTTTGCAGGCGGTCTCGACGGCCGGCCGGCGAGGAGGCTTATCGTTACGCACTGTCACCCCGATCACATCGGGCTTGCCGCCTGGCTGTGTGAAAAATTCGGGCTCAAGCCGTGCATGACGAGTTCCGAATACGTGCACGCCCACGCGGTCTACCATCGTGTCGGCGGCACCGACCACGCTGCGCTGCGTACACTGCACGAACGCCACGGACTCGACGGCGCACGCCTCGATGCGCTGAGATCGCGCGCGGACCACTACCGCCGCGGCGTGCCCAGCCTGCCCAATGCCTTTGAGCGTATCAAGCACGAGGAACAGATTGTCATCGGCGAAAACGCGTGGCGTGTCATCGTCGGTCACGGTCACTCGCCCGAGCACGCCGCGCTTTACTGCGAGAGCTTGGGCGTGCTGATCGCGGGCGATATGCTGTTGCCGCGCATCAGCACCAACGTCAGCGTGTGGCCGATGGAGCCGGAGGGCGACCCGCTCGGCGAATTTCTGACTTCGCTCGAACGTTTCGGCGAGCTTCCGGCGGACACACTGGTGTTGCCTTCTCACGGCTTGCCGTTTCGCGGCATGCACCACCGCATCGCCGAGCTGAATCGCCACCATCAGACGCGACTCGACAGACTGATCGCCGTTTGCGAGCGGCCGTCAACTGCGGCGGAATTGCTGCCGCAGTTGTTCGAGCGTAACTTCGACGATTACCATCTGGTTTTTGCGATGGGCGAGACCATCGCGCATCTTAATCATCTGATGCATCGCGGCGTGCTCAAGCGCGGCGAAAACCCCGACGGCATCCACCGCTTCGTGCGTCGGCCCCTGATGGCCAAGGCATAAGGAAAGATTCGATGACAGCAAGTCGGCAGCCCGAGCGCCCCGCGCTCGATCCCGCGGAATTGTCCAGGCTCTATGCCGACATCGCCCAGAAAAGCGGGGAGCTCGTGACTCAATTCGTGGAGCGCGGGGCGAATGGCAAGCCACCCGGCTTCAGCGATGATCTCGGTATCGCGCAGGCGTTCTTCGAGGCATGGGGCAAAATGCTCTCCGACCCGTTCAAGCTCGCCGAAGCGCAGGTCAAGCTGTGGCAGGACTACATGACGCTGTGGCGGAACTCGACGCTGAAAATGCTCGGCCAGGAAGCAAAGCCCGCGATCGAGCCGCATCAAGGTGATCGCCGCTTCCGGCACGAGGACTGGGAGAACAACTTTCTCTATGACTACATCAAGCAGTCGTACCTGATTGCCGCCAGGAACCTGCATCATACGCTCGGCAATGTCGAGGGCCTCGACGAGAAGACCGCGAAGAAAGTCGATTTCTATACGCGCCAGTACATCGATGCGCTGTCGCCCTCCAACTTCCTGCTGACGAATCCCGAAGTGCTGCGCGAAACGGTCAACTCGGGCGGCCGGAATCTGGTCAAAGGGCTCAATAATCTGCTCGAAGACCTGACGCGCGGTGAAGGCGGCCAGTTGCGCGTGAAAATGACGGACACCGAAGCATTCCGCCTCGGCGAGAACATCGCGGTGACCAAAGGCAAGGTCGTGTTCCAGAACGACCTGCTGCAGCTGATCCAGTATGAGCCGCTCACAGAAGAGGTCTACGCGCGGCCGCTGCTGATCATCCCGCCGTGGATCAACAAATATTACATTCTCGATCTGCGCGAGCACAACTCGTTCATCCGGTGGGCGGTCGAGCAGGGGCACACCGTGTTCGTGATTTCGTGGGTCAATCCCGATGAGCGCCTCTCGCATAAGAGCTTCGACGACTATCTGACCGAAGGCGCGCTCGCGGCACTCGATGCGGTCGAGCGCGCGACCGGCGAGCGCGACGCCAACGTCATCGGCTACTGCCTGGGCGGCACGCTGCTTGCGGCAACGCTCGGCTATCTCGCGGCCAGGAAAGACAAGCGCATCTGCGGTGCCACGTTCTTCGTCAGCATGATCGATTTCGCCTGGCCCGGCGAGCTTGAAGTGTTCATCGACGAGCAGCAGATCGCGGCGCTGGAGAAAAGAATGGAGGAGCGCGGCTATCTCGAGGGCTCGGAGATGGCGACGACCTTCAACATGCTGCGCGCCAACGACCTCATCTGGTCGTTCGTCGTCAATAACTACCTGCTCGGGAAGGACCCGTTTCCGTTCGATCTGCTCTACTGGAACTCGGATTCGACGCGCATGCCGGCGGCGATGCACAGCTTCTATCTGCGCAACATGTATCTCAGGAACCTGCTCAGGGAACCGGGCGGCGTCACGCTTGCCGGCGTGCCGATCGACGTCACGCAGGTGAGCGTACCGGCATATTTCATCTCCACCGCCGAGGACCACATCGCGCCGTGGAAATCGACTTACGCCGGAGCGAAGCTCCTCAAAGGGCCGCTGCGCTTCGTACTCGGCGGCTCGGGCCACATCGCCGGCATCATCAACCCGCCGGCCGCCAACAAGTACTGCTACTGGACCAATGACGAGTTGTCCGGCGATCCCGGCGAATGGCTGGAAAGCGCGCAGCAGCATCCCGGCTCGTGGTGGACCGATTGGGGCCGGTGGATCGCGCAGCGTGGCGGCGAGAAAGTGGCTGCCCGCATCCCGGGCAAGGGCAAGTTGAAGGTGATCGAGGACGCGCCCGGCTCGTACGTGAAGCTGCGCGTCGATTCAAAAAAGCACTAAGAGCGGATTGGAACCGCAGATAAACGCAGACTGACGCCGATCAATCGAAACAAGAAAATCCGCGTTCATTGGCGGTTTCAAGATTTTCGGGGGATCTGTGCAGATAAATGGCAGCACGTTCCTGGTGACCGGTGGCGGGTCGGGGCTTGGCGGCGCTTCGGCGCGGCGGCTCGCTGCAGCCGGCGCGAACGTGGTGATCCTCGATGTCAATCGCGAGCAGGGCGCGCAGCTTGCGAAGGAAATCGGCGCAAATGCCATCTTCGTTGCGGCCGACGTTACCGACGAAGCGCAAGTAGCGGCAGCGATTGCCGAAGCACGCAAGAAGTTCGGCGCGCTGCATGGCGCGATCAGCTGCGCGGGAATCGCACCCGCGGAGCGCGTGCTCGGCAAGACAGGCCCGCACAAGCTCGAATCTTTCAGCCGAACCATACAGATCAACCTCATTGGCACGTTCAACGTGATCCGGCTCGCGACGCAGGCGATGGTGGAGAATGCGCCCAACGCCGACGGCGAACGTGGCGTCATTCTCAACACCGCCTCGATCGCCGCGTTCGAAGGCCAGATCGGCCAGGCGGCCTACAGCGCGTCGAAAGCGGGGGTGGCCGGCATGACGCTGCCGATTGCACGCGAGCTGGCGCGCTTCGGCATTCGCGTCATGACGATCGCGCCGGGACTGTTCGGAACGCCAATGATGGCGGGCTTTAGTGCGGAGCTGCAGGCGTCGCTGGGCGCGCAGGTGCCGTTCCCGCCGCGGCTCGGCAAGCCGGAAGAATATGCCGCGCTGGTCGAGCACATCATCGTCAATCCCATGCTGAACGGCGATGTGATCCGCCTCGACGGCGCGCTGCGCATGGCGGCTAAATGAATTGACCGCCAAGACAAATGAGGATTTCAAATGACTTTTCAGAACATTCTGCTCGAACAACCTGAAGCAGGAATCTATCTGCTGACCGTCAACCGCCCGCAGGCGCTCAACGCCCTGAACAGTGCAACGCTCGACGAGATCGGCGCGGCGGCGGATACGGTAGCGGCGGATGAGAATGCGCGCGTGCTGCTCGTGACCGGCGCGGGCGACAAGGCGTTTGTTGCCGGTGCCGACATAGCCGAGATGCGGAACTTCACTCCGGAGCGGGGCGAGGCGTTCTCCGCGCGCGGCTCGCGTGTTTTTGCGAAGCTCGAAGCGCTGGCGATACCGGTGATTGCGCTGGTGAACGGCTACGCCTTGGGCGGCGGCTGCGAGCTCGCGCTGGCGTGCGATTGGGTCATCGCCGCGGACCGCGCGGCGTTCGGTCAGCCCGAGGTCAACCTCGGTGTGTCCGCCGGCTTCGGCGGCACGCAGCGGCTGCCGCGCAAGATCGGCTCGGCCCGCGCCATGGAGCTGCTCGTGACCGGTCGCCAGGTAAAGGCCGATGAAGCGCTTGCCATTGGCCTCGTCAACCAGGTCGTAGCGGCGGCGGAGATCATGCGGAAGGGGCTGGAGATCGCGCGCCTGATCGCCTCGAAAGGTCCCCTCGCGGCGCGCTACACCAAGGAGGCGGTCGTGCGCGGCGCTGACATGGACCTTGCCGAAGCGCTGGCGCTGGAATCCAGGCTTTTCGGTCGGTGCTGTGCCACGCAGGATCAGAAGGAGGGCATGCGCGCCTTCCTCGAAAAACGCTCCCCTAAATTCGAGGGTAAGTAGTTGTCAGTACCCGCGGCAGGGGATAGGCGAGCGGAGAAAAGCGTAAGGGGTGAGGCGTGAGGCGTGAGGCGTAGACCGCGGGAGCAGAGGCGTTTACACCTCTCTCTTCTCTCCTATCTCCTCTCTCTCCGGCGTCGCAGCATGCGGCGAAGGGCCGGTATGCGGTGATATAATCGCCTTCCCCGGTTTTCGGCACCAAGCGTGTCTGAAAGCACGACGTGACAGACCCCAAAAAGGTGGCCGCCATGGATATGAGAGACATCCTTCCTGACGCCGATCCGCAGGAAACTCGGGAATGGCTGGAAGCGCTGGAATCGGTGCTCGAACACGAAGGCTACGACCGCGCGCATTTCCTGCTCGAAAAACTGGTGGACAGGGCGCGCCGCTCCGGCGCTTATATTCCGTATAACGCCAACACGGCGTACATGAACACCATTCCGCTGTCCCAGGAGGAGCGCTCGCCGGGGGATGCGGAGGTCGAGAACAAGATTCGGTCGCTGGTGCGTTGGAACGCGATGGCGATGGTGGTGCGCGCCAACAAGGAATCGTCGGAGCTCGGCGGCCATATCGCGAGCTTCGCCTCCGCCGCCACGCTCTACGATGTCGGCTTCAACCACTTTTTCCGCGCCGCCAACGATAACTTTCTTGGCGACCTGGTCTACATCCAGGGGCATTCGTCGCCGGGCATCTACGCGCGCGCTTATCTCGAGGGCCGCATCACGGAAGAGCAGCTCGACAATTTCCGCCGCGAAGTCGAAGGCAAGGGCCTGTCGTCCTATCCGCATCCGTGGCTCATGCCGGATTTCTGGCAGTTCCCGACGGTGTCGATGGGCCTTGGGCCCCTCATGGCGATCTACCAGGCGCGCTTCATGCGCTATATCAAAGACCGCGGCATTATCGAGGCGCAGGGCCGCAAAGTGTGGGCGTTCATGGGCGACGGCGAGATGGACGAGCCCGAATCGCTCGGCGCAATTTCGCTTGCCGGGCGCGAGAAACTCGACAACCTGATCTTTGTCGTCAACTGCAACCTGCAGCGCCTCGACGGGCCGGTGCGCGGCAACGGCAAGATCATCCAGGAGCTCGAAGCCGGTTTCCGCGGCGCCGGCTGGAACGTGATCAAGGTGATCTGGGGCTCGTACTGGGACCCGCTGTTCATGCGCGACAAGAGCGGCATCCTGCTGAAGCGCATGGAGGAATGCGTTGACGGCGAGTATCAGGCTTTCAAGTCGCAGGACGGCGCGTTTGTGCGCAAGCACTTCTTCGGCAAGTATCCGGAACTGCTCGATATGGTTGCCAACATGTCGGACGACGATATCTGGCGCCTGAACCGCGGCGGACACGATCCGCACAAGATCTACGCGGCGTATGCGGCGGCGATGAAGCACGTGGGCCAGCCCACGGTGATCCTGGCGAAGACCGTGAAGGGCTACGGCATGGGCGAGGCGGGCGAGGGCCAGAACATCACCCATCAGCAGAAGAAGATGGGCACCGCCTCGATCAAGGCATTCCGCGACCGCTTCGAGGTGCCGATCCCCGATGACAAGCTCGAGCAAGTGCCGTTTTACCGGCCGCCGGAGGATTCGCCGGAAATAAAGTATCTTATGGAACGGGTGAAGACAATGGGCGGCTTGTTGCCTGCGCGTCGCCGTAACGCCGCGCCCCTCGAAGTGCCGCCGCTGTCCGCGTTTGAAGCTCAGCTCAAAGGCACCGAGGGCCGCGAAATTTCGACCACCATGGCGTTCGTGCGGATTCTCAGCACCATCATTCGCGACAAGAAGATCGGCAAGCTGGTGGTGCCGATCGTGCCGGACGAGTCGCGCACTTTCGGCATGGAAGGCATGTTCCGCCAGCTCGGCATCTATTCCCACGTCGGTCAGCTCTATACGCCGCAGGACGCCGACCAGCTGATGTTCTACAAGGAGGACAAGAACGGCCAGATCCTGCAAGAGGGCATCTGCGAAGCGGGCGCGATGTGCTCCTGGATCGCCGCCGCGACGTCGTACAGCACCAATGGGCTGTCGATGATTCCGTTCTACATCTTCTATTCGATGTTCGGCTTTCAGCGCGTCGGCGATCTGGCCTGGGCGGCGGGCGACATGCGCGCGCGCGGCTTTCTGCTCGGTGGTACGGCGGGACGCACTACGCTGAACGGCGAGGGGCTGCAGCATGAGGACGGCCACAGCCACATCCTCGCCTCGACCCTTCCCAACTGCGTGTCCTATGACCCGACGTTTGCCTACGAGCTTGCGGTGATCGTCCAGGACGGATTGCGCCGCATGTGCCGGGAGCAGGAGGACATTTACTATTACATCACGGTGATGAACGAGAACTACGCTCATCCGCCGATGCCGGAAGGCGTGGAGAAAGGCATCCTCAAGGGGATGTACCTGTTCGGCGAAGGCAAGTCCAAGAAAAACCAGCCCAAGGTGCAGCTCCTGGGCAGCGGCGCCATCCTGCGCGAGGTGATTGCCGGAGCCGAACTGCTCGAAAAGGACTTCGGCGTCGCGGCCGACATCTGGAGCGTCACCAGCTTCAATCAGCTGCGCCGCGACGGGCTTGATACCCAGCGCTGGAACATGCTGCACCCCGAAGCCGAACCGAAGCTGAGCTATGTCGAACAATGCCTCGGCGACCGCCCGGGTCCGGTCGTGGCGGCCACCGATTACATGAAGGCTTTTGCCGATCAGCTCCGCCCCTTCCTGCCGACGCACAACTTCCTCACGCTGGGCACCGACGGTTTCGGCCGCTCCGACACGCGCAGGCAGCTGCGCAAGTTTTTCGAGGTGGACCGCCATTACGTCGCAGTCGCCGCGATGAAAGCGCTGGCCGATCAGGAAGCGGTGCCGCGCAAGAAGGTGACCGAGGCGATCGGCAAGTATGGCATCGATCCCGAGAAACCGAATCCGGCCACAGTTTGAGAACGTGAAGGAGTGAAAGCGTGAAGGAGTGAAAAGGGCTCCTCCCCCTGGACCAGGGGGAGGGTTGGGGAGGGGGTGTTCACCCCTTCACCTATTCACATCTTCACGCAGCGAAGCCATGAGCAACCTCGTCGAAGTTAAGGTCCCCGACATCGGCGACTTCAAGGACGTGCCGATCATCGAGGTTTTGGTGAAGCCCGGCGACAAGGTGAGCGCCGAAGACTCGCTGGTCACGCTCGAATCCGACAAGGCGACGATGGAAGTGCCGTCGCCCGCCGCCGGCGTGGTGAAGGAGCTCAAAGTCAAGGTCGGCGACAGGGTGTCGGAGGGCGCTGTGGTGTTGGTACTGGAAGCGGCCGATGGGGCCCGCGTGCCGCAGAAGGCGGCAGCCCCCGCCGCGTCGCCTTCAACCCCGCAACCCGCGCCTGCCGCCGCCACGGCCGCGCCGCTTACTGTGGCGAGCCCTCACCCCCGACCCCTCTCCCGAGAAGGGAGAGGGGAGGCAATTGTTCCCATTCTCCCTCTGGGAGAAGGGTCAGGGATGAGGGATCGGGAGAGGGAAGCGCCGAGCGCGCCTGGCAGCGCGCAAACCGGGATCGACGAAGCCGCTTTCGGAAAGGCACACGCCAGTCCCGCAGTGCGGCGGTTGGCGCGCGAGTTTGGTGTGGATCTTTCGCGCGTAAAGGGCACCGGGCCGAAACAGCGCATCCTCAAAGAGGACGTGCAAATCTACGTAAAGGCGGAACTCGCCCGCCCGCGCGGCGCCGCAGGCGGCATCGGCTTCGACTTGCCGCCGCTGCCGCAGGTCGACTTCGCCAAGTTCGGCCCGGTCGAGATGCAGCCGCTGTCGCGTATCAAGAAGCTGTCCGGCGCCAATCTGCACCGCAACTGGGTGAGCATCCCGCATATCACGCAGCACGACGAAGCCGACATCTCCGAGCTCGAATCCTTCCGCAAGTCGCAGGCCGAGGAAGCCAAGAAAAGCGGTCTCAAGATCACGATGCTGGGTTTCCTGATGAAAGCGGTGGTGGTGGCGCTCAAGCAGTACCCTGCATTCAATGCCTCGCTCTCTGCGGACGGTGAGAGTCTCATCGTCAAGCAGTATTACCACATCGGCATCGCGGTCGATACGCCGAACGGACTGGTGGTGCCGGTGATCCGCGACGTCGACAAGAAAGGGCTGCTGGAACTGGCGAAGGCGCTGGGCGAGGTCAGCGCCCGCATGCGCGCCGGCAAGATTGCTCCGACCGACCTGCAGGGCGGCTGCTTCTCCATTTCGAGTCTGGGCGGCCTCGGCGGCACCCTGTTCACGCCGATCGTCAACGCGCCAGAAGTGGCGATACTTGGTGTGGGCAAGGCGGTGATGAAGCCGGCGTGGAACGGCAAAGAATTCGTGCCACGGCTGATGCTGCCGCTGTCGCTGTCGTATGACCACCGCGTGATCGACGGCGCCCAGGGCGCGCGCTTCATTTCCTATCTGAGCGGCGTGCTCTCGGATATTCGCCGGTTGGTGTTATAGAGCGAGAGGCGAGAGGCGAGAGGCGAGAGGCGTGAGGCGAGAGGCGTGAGGCGAGAGGCGAGAGGCGAGAGGCGAGAGGCGTATCCCTCAGGCGAGGAGCATTGCGCTCCTCTCTCCTTTCCCCTTTCTCCTCTCTTTCGCGGTTGACGCATGTCGACCGCCCCAATTGGCATCCTCGGCGGCACCTTCGATCCGATCCACTTCGGCCATCTGCGGCTCGCGCAGGAACTCGCGGAGAAGTTGAAGCTCGACCACGTGCGCTTCATTCCCAGCGGCACGCCGCCGCACCGCGGCGCGCCCCGGGTGTCGGCCGCCGATCGCCTGGCCATGGTGGGACTCGCGGTCGAAGGCAATGTGCTGTTTACCGTCGACGACCGCGAGACGAAGCGCGCTGGTCCCGGCTACATGGTCGATACGCTCGCCGAGTTGCGCGCGGAAGTCGGCGCGAACCGGCCGCTCGCCCTGCTGCTCGGCGCGGATGCCTTCCTGGAGCTCGCAACGTGGAGCCGCTGGCACGAACTGTTCAATCTCGCGCATATCGTCGTCGCGCACCGCCCCGGTTTTCCGGTCGGCGCCTGGCATAACCGCATGCCGCAGCCGCTCGCGCGCGAATACGCGTCGCGCACCATGCAGCAGCCGTTCGCGGCGCATCTCGCGCCGGCCGGCGGCGTCGTCGTGATCGCGATCGCCGCGCTCGATATTTCGGCGACCATGATCCGCGATTGCATCCGCTCGCGCGCGAGCCCCCGTTATTTGCTTCCCGACTCCGTTCTCGATTATATTCAGGCGCGGCGGTTATACGTCCAGTAAGCGTCGTAAGAATGCGTGACGCCGCTCGTCCCTCATCCCCGCCCTTCTCCCGAAAGGAGAAGGGGCGCCGGAGCGTGGAACAGGGGCCCCGTTTACGGGGATGCGACCGCACAGGCGCACATAAGAACGCGGGTAATCGCGGCGCTGCATCCCGCTACGGGGTCGCATCCATCGGCCCAGGCCGACGGAACCTGCTCCGCCCTCCGCGGGCGCATGCGAGGTGCAAATTCGCTGTCACGCATTTGCACGAGGTTTCAATGGGAGGTTGATGAGAATCGACAAGCTGGTCAAAGCCACGGTCGCCGCGCTCGAAGACATCAAGGCGCGCGACATCGTGGTGCTGGACGTGAAGCGAGTGACTTCACTGTTCGACAGAATTATCATCGCAAGCGCCGATTCGTCACGCCAGAGCAAGGCGCTTTCCAACAACGTCCAGGAAAAGCTCAAGGCGCTTGGCGCAAAAGTCCACGGCGTGGAAGGGGAACAGGCCGGCGAATGGATATTGGTCGACCTTGGAGCGGTGGTGGTCCACATCATGCAACCCGCAGTCCGCCAATATTACAACCTCGAAGAACTTTGGACGCCGCCCGCGCGCGGCAGGCGGCGGCGCGCGGGCGGCCCCCGTCCTGCTGCGTGAAGTTCCTGGCGGTGGCGGTCGGGCACAGGATGCCGACCTGGATCAATGCCGGTTTCGAGGAATACGCACGGCGCATGCCGCGGGAGGCGCGGCTCGCGCTGATTGAAATCAAGCCCGAAGCCCGCAGCGGCCGTGCTGGCGCGGCGACAGTGCAGCGCATGCTGCAGGCGGAACATAAACGCATCAGCGCCGCGCTTCCCGCGGGTTGTTGCACGGTGGTGCTCGATGAACGCGGCAAGAGTTTTTCGACGCGACAGCTCGCCGACCGCATCACGCGCTGGCGTGAAGCCGGGTGCGACGTGGCTTTCATCATCGGCGGCGCCGATGGCACGGCGGCAACGCTTAAGGGGCAGGCGGATCTGTTGTGGTCGCTCTCGCCGCTTACCCTGCCGCACGGGCTCGTGCGCATCGTGCTCGCCGAGCAACTCTACCGCGCGGTGTCGATCTTGAGCGGGCATCCGTACCACAGGGAGTGAGAAGCAGGATCAAGGATCAAGGATTGAGGATTGAGGAGAGAGGCGTAAACCCGGGATCACAGAAACCGAACTCCGGACCAGACCTCAAACTCCAAATCCTGAATCCTGAATCCTGAATCCTGAATCCTGAATCCTGAATCCTGAATCCTGAATCCTGGCAATGACAATGGCCGACAAGCGCATTTATCTCGCCTCGCGCAGCCCGCGCCGGCGCGAGCTTTTGAAACAGATCGGCGTCAGTTTCGAGCTGCTGCTGTTGAGAGAGGACGCACGGCGCGGGGTCGATGTGGACGAGACGCCGCTTCCCGGCGAGGCGCCCGCCGACTGCGCCGTGCGTATCGCCCGCGCCAAGACCGAGGTCGCGACAACCCGGGTGGTACAGCGGCGTCTGCAATTGTATCCCGTGCTCGCCGCCGACACGACGGTAGTGCGCGACGACGCGGTCATCGGCAAGCCGCGAGACGCCGGGCACGCGGCGCAGATTCTCGCCGCGCTGGCGGGCCGCGAGCACCGGGTGATAACCGCCGTCGCGGTGGCCATGCGGGATCAGGTGGAAAGCAGCGTGTCGGTATCGTCGATCGAGTTTCGGGCGCTTTCCCCCGCGGAAATCCAGCGCTATATTGCAAGCGGCGAGCCGTTCGACAAGGCCGGCGCGTATGCGATCCAGGGGCGCGCCGCGGCATTCGTGACGCGGATCGGCGGCAGCTACTCGGGTATCATGGGACTGCCGCTCGCCGAAACGGCGGAGCTGTTGCAGAAGTTCGGCATCGAAGTGCTGTAACATCGCCGCTGTCGCACACGGGCCTATTCTTGAGACAGGCGCTGGCCACCGCATCGCCCGATGACTGAAGAGATCCTCATCAACGTCACGCCGCAGGAGACGCGTGTCGCCGTGATCGAGCACGGCGTCACGCAGGAACTGCACATAGAGCGCGCCACCGCCCGGGGGCTCGTCGGCAACATCTACGTGGGGCGCGTGATTCGCGTGCTGCCGGGCATGCAGTCCGCGTTCATCGACATCGGCGGCGAGCGCGCGGCGTTCCTGCACGTGGCCGACATCTGGGGCAGCCGGCACAACGGCGAGCTAAGCACGCCGATCGAGAAGCTGCTCGCCGAAGGTCAGAACCTCATGATCCAGGTCGTGAAAGATCCGATCGGCACCAAGGGCGCGCGGCTGTCCACCCAGATCAGCATCGCCGGCCGCTTCCTGGTCTACCTGCCCCAGGAATCCCACATCGGCATCTCGCAGCGCATCGAGGACGAGGAAGAGCGGCAGCACCTGCGCGAGAAGCTGCTGCAGCAGCTGCCGCCGGATGAGAAGGGTGGTTTCATCATCCGCACCATGGCGGAAAACGCCTCCGACCGCGGGCTCGTCGCCGATATCGAGTACCTGAGGAAGCTGTGGCACGGCATCCAGGAACGGGCGCAGACCGCCGCAGCGCTGACGTTGCTCTATCAGGACCTGAATCTGAGCCTGAGGGTGCTGCGCGATTTCGTGCACGAGGAGACGACCCGCATCCTGATCGATTCGCACGAGACCTCCCAGGGCATGCAAACCTTCGCCCAGGAATTCACTCCCACGGTGGTCGAGCGCATCGCGCACTACGAGGGCGAGCGTCCGCTGTTCGAGCTCTTCGGTGTCGAGGATGAAATCGAGAAAGCACTGGCGCGCCGCGTCGAACTCAAGTCAGGCGGCTATCTCATTCTCGACCAGACCGAAGCGCTCACCACCATCGACGTCAACACCGGCGGCTACGTCGGCGGGCGCAGTTTCGACGATACCATCTTCAAGACCAATCTCGAGGCGGCGCAGGTGATCGCGCGCCAGTTGCGGCTCAGGAACCTGGGCGGCATCATCATCATCGACTTCATCGACATGGACACCGAGGAGCACAAGAACGCCGTGCTCAATGAATTCCGCAAGGCGCTCGCGCGCGACCGCACGCGCATGACCGTAAACGGTTTCACCCAGCTCGGGCTCGTGGAGATGACGCGCAAACGCACGCGCGAGAGCCTCGCTCACGTGCTGTGCGAACCCTGCCCGGTGTGCGAAGGCCGCGGCGAGTTGAAGACTGCGCAGACAGTGTGCTACCAGATCCTGCGCGAACTGCTGCGCGAGGCGCGCCAGTTCAACGCGCGCGAGTTCCGCATACTCGCTTCCCAGCAAGCGATCGATCTGTTCCTGGACGAGGAGTCGCAGAGCCTGGCGATGCTGTCCGACTTCATCGGCAAGCCGGTGTCGCTGCAGGTCGAGAGCGTCTACAACCAGGAACAGTTCGACATCATTCTCATGTAATGCGGCAGGCGGCTTCTGGCGCCCAGCTTATCCGATCCGACCGTGGAGCCACTCGAGTCAAAACGCTTGCAGCCGCCGGCGGTGTCGCTCGCCCGCGCGTTCGCCGAACAGGCGTTTTCGCGCGCCGCCGGAGCGCCGCTGGTCCCGGGCAACAGCGTGCGCATTCTGAAGGATGCGGCGGAACACTATCCGGCGTGGCTGGAAGCGATCCGTTCCGCGACTCGTACCGTCTATTTCGAAAACTACATCGTCGCCGAAGACCGGATCGGGCGCGAATTCGTGGCGGCGCTGGCGGCAAAGGCACGCGAAGGCGTGCGCGTGAGGGCCATGCATGACTGGGTAGGGGCGCTCGGCAGAGCATCGGGGCGGCTGTGGCAGCCGCTCATCGAAGCCGGCGGCGAGGTGAGGTGCTTCAACCCTCCGCGCCCGGACAGTCCGTTCGGGTGGTTGACGCGGGATCATCGCAAGATGGTGGCGGTGGACGGCGAGGTAGGTTTCGTGACAGGTGTGTGCGTGAGCCGCAAGTGGGTTGGCGACCCGGCGCGCGGGATTGAGCCGTGGCGCGACACGGGAGTCGAAGTGCGCGGCCCGGCGGTCGCCGATATCGAGCGCGCTTTTGCCGAAGTGTGGGCGGCGACGGGCGCGGCGATTCCCGAAGACGAGCTTGCCGATCCGGAAGCGATCGCGCCGGCGGGCGACGTGATGGTGCGCGTGCTTGCCACCGTACCGAACATCGCCGCGCTGTATCGCCTTGACCAGTTGATCGCCGTAATGGCGCGCAGGACGCTGTGGCTGACCGATGCCTATTTCGTCGGTATTGCACCCTACGTGCAGGCACTGAGTGCGGCGGCGCTGGACGGCGTGGACGTGAGGCTGCTGGTGCCCGGCACGAGCGATCTGCCGGTGCTCTCGGCCCTGTCGCGCGCCGGCTACCGTCCGCTGCTCGAGGCCGGCATCCGCGTCTTCGAGTGGAACGGCCCGATGCTGCACGCCAAGTCCGCGGTGGCGGACGGCCGCTGGGCACGGGTAGGTTCTTCGAATCTGAACCTTTCGAGCTGGATCGGCAATTATGAGCTCGACGTCGCGGTCGAGGATCAGCAGTTCGCTGCGGCGATGAAGAACATGTACGAGGCGGATCTCGCCAATGCGACCGAAATCGTGCTTTCGCCGCGCAACCGCGTGCGTCCGGCAACGCCGCGCCGGCGCCGCCGGTCCCGCGGCGGCAGCGCATCGCGCGCCGCCGCCGGCGCGCTGCGTCTCGGCAACACGGTGGGCGCGGCGATCACCAATCGCCGCGTGCTCGGGCCCGCCGAGGCCGGCACGATGATCGGCGTCGGTGTTGCGCTGCTGGTGTTCGCCGCGGTCACCGTGTCATGGCCGCTGCTCGTCGCCGTTCCGCTTGCGCTGCTCGCTGCCTGGGTCGCGGTGTCGTTCCTGGTGCGGGCGCACGAACTGCGCAACGCGGGAAAACGGGCCGAAGAAGAAGGCCGCGCCGCGCCGCAGCCGGCAGGTGATGCCGCGGGGGACAAGTCGTCCGAGGAATGAGCCACGTGTCCGCGCCGGAATTCGTCAGAAGACTTCTCGCAAATCGGCGTTTATCGGCGGCCAATTGCTTTTCTTGGTTTTCAGGACCGGTTCTACTGTCCCGCGATGTCCTCGAGCCGCGCGAGCAGCGACGCGTCGGCATCGGCGATCTCGATTATTTTGCGCCGGCCATGCGCGCCGTGGCGGATGGCGATCCGCGAGGCGGGGAGCTTCAGCAGACGGCGCAGGAAATCGACGAGCGCCGCGTTCGCCTTGTTGTCGACGGCCGGCGCGGCGATTCTGATCTTGAGCGCGTCGCCGTGGAATCCGGCGACGGCGCTCGTGGCTGCGTTGGGCTGCACGTGGACGGTGAGGGTGAGCCGTCGCGCGTCGGGATCAAACCGGTGCCAGGCGGCCATGGAGTCTATCTCAACAACAGGTCCTAGCAGCCTGTCGGACTTGACAGTCCGTACAGGCTGCTAACAGCAAAACCGGCCGACAATTCATAATAAACCCAGCCGAAGCGGTCAAATTTGAGGAAAAGCGCGGGTGAATTCGCGTATCGGTCATCCTCTTATGCAATTCTCCTAGGGCCGGTTTTGCATTAGGAGTTTGTCGCGGCTAAGTCCGACAAACTCCTAGAGCCACCGCGACAACGTCATCTCAAGGTAGGCGACCGGCAGCATCAGCAGCAGCTGGCAGATGACGATCACGACGAGCGGCGACAGGTCGACGTTGCCGATCGGCGGGATCAGTTTTTGGAAAATGCGCAGGAATGGCCGGGTCATGTTGTTCAGGAGCGGCGCGAGCGGAGTGTAGGGATTGATCCACGACAGCACTGCCTGAAACACCACGACGGCGATCACGATGTAGAGTCCGAGCTTGACGATCGTGACCGTGGCCAGGAGCGCGAGCCCGGCGTAAGCGCTGCCGGCGGCGGAGGCGAGCGAGTAGTCTTTGATCTGAAGGATGACGAACAATTCGAGAACCTGGATGAGCCACGCCAGCACCAGTGTGGCGAGATCGAGTCCCCACAGGCCGGGGATCACGCGCCGCGCCGGGTGCACCATGAAGTCCGTGAGCGCGCCCAGGAACTCCGACAACGGGTTGCGGTAGGCGGCGCGCGCCCACTGCATGTAGAAGCGCAGCAGCAGCGCGATGGTGAACAGTCCGAACACGGTGTTCGCCAGGAATATCAGCGCCTTTTCGAACATTAAGGGCTCCTAATCTCCGCCCAGTTCTTCGCCCAGCTCATGCGAGCGTTCGGCGGCGGCGCGCACCGCGCGAATCACGATGTTCTTGAGCGCCTGCTCGTCCATCACGCCGAGCGCGCGCTCGGTGGTGCCGCCTTTGGAAGTGACGCGGGCACGCAGCGTGGCCGGCTCCTCGCCGCTCGTCTGCGCCAGCCGGACCGCGCCGGCGAAGGTTTCGAGGGCAAGGCGCCGGGCATCGGCGGTGTTGAATCCGAGATCGGCGGCCGCCTGCTGCAGCGCCTCGATGAAGTAGAACACGTAGGCCGGACCACTGCCCGAGACCGCCGTGATTGCGTCGATCTGCGCCTCGCGCTCGAGCCACAGCGTGGCGCCGACCGCGCTCATGATCGTTTCCGCGAGCGTGCGGTCAGCAGCGGCGAGCGCGGGCATCGCGTAGAGGCCGGAGATGCCGGCCAGCACCAGCGCCGGCGTGTTTGGCATCACGCGCACGATGCGGGTATAGCCGCCGAGCCAGCGCGAGAGGTCCTGGCAGCGGATGCCGGCGGCAATCGTGATGACCAGCTGCGACCGGATTGCCGGACGCAGCGCCCGCGCCGCTTCCCGCATCTGCTGCGGCTTGACCGCGAGCACGATCGAGTCGGCTGCGGTGGCCTCGGCATCGGCTGCGGCGTAAGTCCTGATGCGCAGCTCGCGTGCGAGCCGCGTGCGCGCGGCGTCATCGATTTCGACCACACGGATCGCGTTCGCGGGCCACCCCTTCTGCAGCAGGCCGCCGATCATCGCCGCCGCCATGTTGCCGCCGCCGATAAATGTGACATTCATAAAAGCCTATTCGAAACGCAAAGACGCAGAGGACGCTAAGAATCGCAAAGGATTTTTAAAATGATACCGGTAGAAACGCAGCCTGCATAAATTTTCTTTGTCCTTTGCACCCTTTGCGTCTTTGCGTTTATTGCTTTTGCCGTCGGCCGAAGATCGCGGTGCCGACGCGCACCATGGTCGCGCCCTCGAGGATCGCAGCCTCAAGGTCGTCGGACATGCCCATCGAGAGCGTGTCGAGAGCGAAGCCGGCAGCCACCAGTCCATCCTTGAGTTCGCGCAGGCGTGCGAATCGCCGGCGCTGAACCCCGGCGTCCGGCGTCGGCTCGGGGATCGCCATCAGTCCCCGCAATCTGAGCTGCGGCAGGGCGGTAATCGCACGCGCCAGAGCGAGTTCGTCCCCCGGCGCCACGCCGCTCTTGCTCGCCTGCCCGCTGACGTTGACCTGGATGCAGACGTTGAGCGGCGGCAGCCTGGCCGGGCGCGCGTCGTTGATCCGTATCGCGATTTTCTCGCGTTCCACGCTGTGCACCCACTGGAAATGCTCGGCGATGCCCCGCGTCTTGTTGCTCTGGATCGGCCCGATGAAATGCCACTCCAGCGGGAGGTGGGCGAGGCGCGTAATTTTCCCCATCGCTTCCTGCACATAGTTCTCTCCGAACGCATTCTGACCGCAGGCGTGCGCTTCTGCGATTTTTTCCGCCGGCCAGGTTTTACTCACTGCAACCAGCGCGATAGCGGACGGGGGTCGCCCGGCGCTCTGTGCCGCCCGCCTGATCCGGTCGTGTACGGCTTGCAAGTTGGTGGCGATTGTTGTCATAATTTTGCGCAACCTACGAAAACCGGCTGTTTGGAGTAAAATCAGACCGTTAATGTGCGCTTTTAGCCCCGCTTCTTAAATGGCGACGCAATTATAATGGACATAGCCGAACTGCTGGCCTTCGTGGTCAAGAATAAAGCCTCCGACCTGCACCTGTCCTCGGGCCTGCCGCCCATGATCCGCGTGCACGGCGACATCCGCCGCATCAACCTGCCGCCGATGGAGCACAAGGATGTGCACGCGATGGTCTACGACATCATGAACGACGGCCAGCGCAAATTCTACGAGGAGAATCTCGAGTGCGACTTCTCGTTCGCGATTCCCAATCTCGCGCGTTTCCGCGTCAACGCTTTCGTCCAGCAACGCGGGGCGGGCGCCGTGTTCCGGACCATTCCGTCGAAGGTGCTGTCGCTCGAGGATCTCAAGGCGCCCAAGATTTTTGCCGAAATCTGCAACCAGCCGCGCGGCGTGGTGCTGGTGACCGGCCCCACCGGCTCGGGCAAGTCGACGACGCTGGCGGCGATGGTCAATCATATCAACATGAACGAGCAGGGCCACATCCTGACGGTGGAGGACCCGATCGAATTCGTGCACGAGAGCCAGAAGTGCCTGATCAACCAGCGCGAGGTCGGCCCGCACACACTGTCGTTCGCCAATGCGCTGCGCTCGGCCCTGCGCGAGGATCCGGACATCATTCTGGTCGGCGAGATGCGCGACCTGGAGACCATCCGGCTGGCGATGACCGCGGCCGAAACGGGGCACTTGGTGTTCGGCACTCTGCACACGAGTTCGGCGGCGAAGACGATCGACCGTATCATCGACGTATTCCCGGCGGAAGAGAAGGAAATGATGCGCGCGATGCTGTCCGAATCCTTGCGCGCGGTAATCTCGCAGACGCTGCTCAAGACGAAGGACGGCAGCGGGCGCGTGGCTGCGCACGAGATCATGATCGGCACGCCGGCGATCCGAAACCTCATCCGCGAGAACAAGGTCGCGCAGATGTATTCGGCGATCCAGACCGGCGCGCAGATCGGCATGCAGACGCTCGACCAGAACCTGCAGGAACTGGTCAAGCGCAATCTCATTGGCGTCGACGAGGCGCGCACCAAGGCTGCCAACAAGGACGCCTTCAAGTGACAGGGTAGAGTCCCCGGGCGCGGGCCCGGCAGCAGCGGTTGCCCGGGTCGATGAACGAGAGGAGCGAGACATGGACCGAGATCAGGCAGTCAATTTTATCAATGACCTGCTGAAAGGGATGGTGGAGAGGAAGGCTTCCGACCTCTTCATTACCGCGGGCTTCCCGCCCGCGATCAAGATCGACGGCAAGGTGACGCCGGTAGCCAACCAGCCGCTTACGCCCCAGCACACCATCGAACTCGCGCACGCGGTCATGAACGACAAGCAGACCGGGGAATTCGAGGCGACCAAGGAGTGCAACTTCGCCATCAGTCCCAGGGGTATCGGCCGTTTCCGCGTCAGTTGCTTCGTGCAACAGGCGCGGGTCGGCATGGTGCTGCGCACCATCAATGCCAAGATCCCGACTTTCGAAGAGCTGTACCTGCCGCCGATACTGAAGGACGTGGTGATGGCCAAGCGCGGGCTCGTCATCATGGTCGGTGGCACGGGTTCGGGCAAGTCGACCTCCCTCGCGGCGATGACCGGCTACCGCAACGAAAACAGCTTCGGCCACATCATCACGATTGAAGACCCGATCGAATACGTGCACGAGCACAAGAACTGCGTGGTCACCCATCGCGAGGTCGGCGTCGACACCGATTCGTGGCATATCGCGCTCAAGAACACGCTGCGGCAGGCGCCGGACGTGATCCTGATCGGCGAGATCCGGGACCGCGAAACGATGGACTACGCGATCGCCTTCTCCGAAACCGGGCACCTGTGCATGGCCACACTGCATGCCAACAGCTCCAACCAGGCGCTCGACCGCATCATCAATTTCTTCCCCGAGGAGCGCAGGCACCAGCTGCTGATGGACCTCTCGCTCAACATCCGCGCCATCGTATCGCAACGGCTGATTCCGAAGCGGGACGCCAAGGGACGCATCGTGGCGGTCGAGATCATGCTCAACTCGCCGTTGATCCAGGACTTGATCTTCAAGGGCGAGGTGCACGAGATCAAGGCGATCATGGCGAAATCGCGCGAGCTCGGCATGCAGACCTTCGACCAGCATCTGTTCGAACTCTACGAAGCGGACATGATCAGCTACGAGGATGCGCTCAGAAACGCCGACTCGGTGAACGAGCTGCGCCTCATGATCAAGCTGCAGGGCAAGGAGGCCAAGCAAAAGGATGTGATGACGGGTATCGAGCACCTGAACATCGTCTGACGCCGGACGCTGCGCGCCGGGTCAGATACGCCGGTTCGAGCGGACGGCGCCGCCTCTTACAACACTTTTCAGAGCCCATAGCGCATCGCGTCGGCGTCGGCGCCGGTTCCGCTTGGGTCGCATCCCCGGAAACCGGGGCGCGTCGGAGGGCGGAAGAGGGGCCCTCTGGGATGCGCCCCGGACTCGGTCTCCCGCAGGGTGGTGCGGGCAGGGGCGCACAAGGCTGCGTTCACAATTCTTGGCCGGGGCTTCTGCGGCTGCTCCCGCAAACGGGCCTGCGGCGAACGAGTCGCAGCCGCACCCCGCAGACGCGCACAGGGCCGGCGTGTGACGCGCCCTTGGCCGGCTCCACGGTCGCATCCCGCAAGCGGGGCCCTGCTCCACGTCTCGCCGGCCCCTGCTCCCGGGCTCGCGTCGCTCCGGCCGCTCAACCGGCGCAGCCAGAAATAAAAGCGCCGGTACGAGAAACCGGCGTTTTTTTGCGCCACGACCATACCGTTTGAACTTCCAACCTTCCTCATCGCCGCGGCGACGATCGCCGCCTTCGGTGTCGATCCGCGCGCTGGTGTTCACCGCCGGCGGGCTGATGCTGGCCGACCGGCTGATGGGTTTCGCCATACTCGTCCCCTTTGCGCTCGCGGGCCTGTGGTTCGGCAATCGCATCCACTTACGCGTCGCGCGCGAGAGCTTATTGCGCTTGGTCAGCGCGCTGCTGTTGCTGATCGGCGTGTCGCTGCTCGTCAGGGCGGTTGCCCGGTAAGCGGCGAACAGGCAACCTTGGCGTGAGGGCGTCAGAACGGGAGAGCGACAAAACCCGTGAGCGCGTGAGAGCGGGAGGGCGGGAGGGCGTAAGGGCGAACGGAGACCTTGTCTCGACTCACGATGCCCCGTTCTCCCGGCTTTTCGATCTCACGATCTCCCGACCTCCCGATCTCCCGACCTCCCGATCTCTCACGAGCCGTGACTGCTGCACGGGCCCTCACACGTTGCTTTGTGCGGGACGTCCGGGCGGTTTAGGCGGATAGCGCAGCGGCGTGGTAACCGCCGACGCATCGAGCTTGCCGAGTTTTACCAGCCTTGCCTCTATTCCCGCGCGGGAACGGTTGTGGGCGCGCGCAAGCTCGTCCACTAACCTGCCGGCGTCAAATGCCGTGGCGAGGCGCTGTTCCTCCTCGGTGCTCCAGCGCGAGCCGGCGCCGCTCTGGGGCAGCGCGGGTTTCGGTCCGGCGTCCGCCGCCGGCGCGTGGCCGCCCTCGACCGCGCGCACCGCTTCGAACAACGCACGCACGATGTCGGGATGTTGATAAGGGCTGTCGGCGGCAAACTTTTCTCCGGTTGCCGGGTGTATTCCGCTTGCGAGCGCGTTCAGTATCCTGAGAGTGTGTTCCCGTTCCATGGCTCTTTCCTCCGTGATATTGGTTTCAGAATGTGTCGACCGTCCGCTCAACATCGCAGCGCGGACCGCCCGCGGCAAGTTTGGGGTTGAGCGAGTCGCGTGCTGGTTTCAACGCGACGGTGCGCACGCAGGTTGACCGCTACCCGTAAATCTCTAACCGCCAAGGACGCCGAGCTCAAGATCGACCGCCGAGCGCGGCGTAGCGCGTTTCCGCCGCATCGCGCACGACCGGCGGCTGGCCGGCGCCGCCGGAATCGAGCGGGCTGACTACCCCGCGTCCGCCCTTGTTCAGAACGTGCGTGTAAATCAAATGTGCAGCTGCACATTTGGTCTATTAGACACAGCAGAACGTTATGTAGAGTAGGCAGTACTAAAGCTTTAAAAGCAAAACGTTAGCAT
>MERI01000048.1 GCA_001772005.1 Betaproteobacteria bacterium RIFCSPLOWO2_12_FULL_62_58
GCGCCTTCACCCACGCCCGGCGCCTGGTCCGGCAACAAACCCACCGCCTCGCCGCGCTGCAGCGCCTTGTAGAACATGCGCACGCCCCTCAGGTTGGCCGGCGCGACGATCGCACGCCAGCGTTGCCGCCCGGCGATCATCAGCGGCTCGAGCCAGCTCAACCTGGGGGGACGATACATCACCGTGATCGGTAAGCGCTGCGCGATATACAGCGCCGATATTTCGAAACAACCGAGATGCGGCGTAAGGAAAATGATGCCGTGACCCTCGCGCTGCGCCTGCTCGGCCACGCTCCAGGTGTCGCACGCGACCAGGTCCGACACCTTATCATCCGAGCCGAACCACACGGCGATGAGCTCGGTCACGCCCTTGCCGGTTTCAGCGATCGCCTGATGCAGCAAGACGCGGCAAGCGGCCGGGTCCGCGCAGACGCCGCTCGCGTAGAGATTTTCCCGCAGGCGCGCAGCATAGGTCGGTGACAGCCAGTAAACGAGCCAGCCCAGGCCGGCGCCCGCGCGATGAAGCCACTTCAGCGGCAGCCGCGCGAGCAGCCGCAACAGGGGAACCAGCATGAATTTGGCTTTATAAATCGAGGCTTATGTGATATTGTATGCGCCTTTTTCCATTTCACGAAAAAAATTGTGAGCGATTTCCTGTTTACCTCCGAGTCCGTCTCCGAAGGCCATCCGGACAAGATCGCAGACCAGATTTCCGACGCCGTTCTCGATGCGGTGCTCGCGCAGGACAAATATGGTCGCGTCGCGGCGGAAACGCTGGTCGCGACCGGGCTAGTCGTCATGGCGGGTCAGATCACCACCCGCGCCGTTGTCAATTACAGCGAGCTTGCGCGCGACGTGATCAAGCGCATCGGCTACGACAGCTCGGAGGTCGGTTTCGACTACCGTACCTGCGCCGTGCTCACCGCGTTCGACAGACAGTCGTCCGACATCGCGCAGGGCGTGGACGAAGGCAAAGGCCTTGACGTCGAGCAGGGCGCTGGCGACCAGGGTCTGATGTACGGTTACGCCTGCGACGAAACGCCGCAGTTGATGCCCATGCCGATTTTTTACGCGCACCGCCTGATGGAGCGGCACAGCGAACTGAGAAAAGACGGGCGGCTGCCGTGGCTGCGGCCCGACGCCAAGTCACAAGTGAGCGTGCGTTACGTCGACGGCAAGCCGCACCACGTCGATACCGTGGTGATCTCGACTCAGCACAGCCCCGACATCTCCCATGAGCCGCTCACCGAAGCAGTGATCGAAGAGATCGTGAAGCCGGTGTTTCCGAAGAACATGCTGACAGGAGAAACGCGCTTTCTCATCAACCCGACCGGGCGGTTCGTGATCGGCGGGCCGATGGGTGATACCGGGCTGACCGGACGCAAGATCATCGTCGACACTTATGGCGGCTACTCGCGTCACGGCGGCGGCGCATTTTCGGGCAAGGACCCATCGAAAGTCGACCGTTCGGCGGCTTACGCCGCGCGTTACGTGGCGAAGAACATCGTCGCAGCGGGGTTGGCGAAGAAATGTGAAATCCAAGTCGCGTACGCGATTGGCGTGGCGCGTCCGGTGAGCGTGCTGGTCGACACCTTCGGCACCGGCAGGATCGCCGACGACAAGATCGCCAAGCTGGTCGAGAAGCATTTCGATCTGCGGCCCAAGGGCATCATCCAGTGGCTCGATCTGCTGCGGCCGATTTACAGCAAGACCGCGGCCTACGGCCATTTCGGCCGCGACGAGCCGGAATTTACGTGGGAAAACACCGACAAGGCGGCGGCGCTCAAGGCGGACGCCGGGGTGTAGCGCGAGCCACAAGCCCCCGAGGTCTTAATCAGCTGAGTTTCCAGCCTGATTTGACCTTGGCAAGCAGCGCGTTGACTTGGTCGAGAACACCCTGTGGCACAGAGGCGTTATCGCCGAGCTCGACAGATACTTTGAATCGCAACTGCTGGCCCGCGGCAGCCTTTTTAATCTCGGAAACACAGTCCGCCAAGTCTTGTATCTCGTTAGTTTCGAGTTCCGCCGCAGCCACCTTCGCACCATACGTTGAGCTTGAGCCTTCTTTGCCCTTTTCTTGTTTGCTGGGCACAATCTCCACGCCGGATGCGCCGCCAAGGTCTGTTGGCCATTCTTTTGAGAGCAGCGTACGTTCAAGCAACCCAAGTCGGAATGCGTCGTCCAGCGCGCATTTCACCGTTGTCCACGGAATTGGCTTGCCCAGTTTTGTGGACAGCGCGACATGAATTAAATGTGCGGTCGTCGGCGACTTTGCCCAAGCGGCCGAAAGGCTTTCGGGCAGTAAATCCGTTGCGGAAATCGGAGCAGGCGGCGGATAAAGCGCGGCGGCGTCCGTCAGCAGACTCACTGGCACGTCTTCACCTATTACGCTCATTGCCGGCGTGACCAGCCACAGCCGGCTGGCTTTGACCGCAGCACTTACAGCTTGCTTAATTACGTCTGCTGATGCGTCCGGAATCGGCATGGGTTCTTTGTATCCGCCCTTGTCGATTTGAATGTAGTGTTTTCCCGAAAAGTAAACGTTTATGTCTGCAAGCTTGAGCGCACCGCTCTTCCACAATTCCGGCAATGCCCCGACCGCAAGCAAGCCGGGTTCCAGTTCAACCAGCGTCGCGGCGTCAGACAACACAACTTCGAGGCTGGGGTCCGCCAACGCATGCTCATCGGGTCGCGATCTCCAGAAGGTCCGCACCGATTTATCCGAGCGGGTCACTTGCAGCACGAAATCGCCGCTTTCGCAGCCCCTAAGCAATGTGTCAAGGATGGCTTGCCGGTTGAGCATTTTCGGCAACCGCGCAGTCGAAGCGAATGCTCCCACCAAATCCTTCACGTAGCGCGATTTCTCCTGCGCCTGCCACAGGTTGAACGGGCCGCCCGGCAGCAGTGCCTCCGCATTGATCGCCGTGCTTTCGATCCGCGCACGCTTGTCGTTGACGATCTTGATGAACAACGGCTCGTTGTCCACGTTCAATCGGAAAGCCGCAACCTCGTTGGCATCGTTGACTGTGACCACGATGCAATAAGCCATCACGATATGCGAGGCCAGTTCACCGCGCGCGACCCTCAAATTGGTATCGAGCTGCGCAAGCCGTACCGTATCGACATCCTCGCGGCTCTTCAGCATCTCGCGCACCTGTTCCCACGCCAGCGCGTCGCGCACGCGTTCGCGCGCGAGCTCGATCCCATCCTTCGATGGCACCGCCAGCACCACCGCGTTGCGGTTGTTCGCGCGCGGCCTGTCCGCTGTTGTGGTTTCGTCGATGAAACGACGCGCTTCCGCACTGGGCTTACCGGATTCCGAAGCTGCTTTAGACCCCAGAACGGCGTAGTGAAACTCGCCGTCGTCCTCGATGTCCGCCGGACGTGCCGGCAGCATATGCACCGCCGCGCCCATAGTGCGGGCTCCCTCGGTCAGTTTCTTGGTATTGCCGATCTCCTTTTCCAGGACCTGCTCCACGATAGTGGCCGTAATATAACTGCGGGCATCATGGTGCATCTGCTTGAGGTTGGGCTTGGAACCAAGCCTCCATACCTTGGGCAATCCGCCATCTTTCTCCGTGGTGAAAGTGTCGTCGAGATACCAGGACACGTCCGCCCAGCGTGACAACCCCTTTCCCAGCTCGATTCGGTCCGGAGATACCTGCCCCAGCATCACCATCAGTTCACGCGTCTGCGCACGCTGCCCGATAGGCTGCGAGTGCAGGAAGGTCGCGATGACCGCCTGTTCGATCTCGCGATTGGCAAGCCCCAGCGCGTCCTGCTGGATGTCGCGCGCTTTCTTCAGCTCGCCCTGAAGAATGGCCTGCCAGTCCTGGCGTTTGCCTTCGTACTGCTCGGACCGCGCAATGCTCGCCAGCTCGCGCGCGGCATCGTTGAGATTTTCGTCGCCGGGCGCAGACAGAAATACGGCTGGCCCAACCAGCGGCGCCGGATCGCCCCACTTCTCCGCGTCGCGCAACGCGGACGCAAAAGTGCGCAACACCCCGCGCGTGCGCTGGAAACCTTCAAGTTGCGTCCATTTCTCGAACAGCACCGTGGTAATGTCCGGATGAAACGGAAATGCTTCTGTGTAGCGCCCGTCCTCCTGGCCCAGTTGACGCTTGGTTTGATCGTCGAGTTCAGCAATACCCTTGAGCGCACTGACCACCTGCGCCTTCCATCCCGACCGATCTGTGTAGCTCTCCGGCGTAAACAGGCGCCGGCGCAGCACCTCCGCCACGTCCTGCGGCTCGACCGGCTGAATCCCGGCCTCGGCGACCCGCTGGAACATGTCGTAGAGCGCTTTCTCGACCTGTTTCCCAAGATCGTCGCTCTTGCTCGGGTCCGAAGCGAGCAGCGATGCCACCAGTGCGCAGCCCTTCACACGTCCTACTGCCTGAGTCAGACACTGGAAAAACGTCTCCAGCTTCTTGATCCAGGCTTTGTCGGTGCTGGCTATCGTATGCGCCCACATCAGCACCTCGTCGAGCAACACCAGCGTCGCCAGTCCGTCCTTGGCAGGCAGCGCAAGCACGTCTTCCATGACGTTGGTGGCGGGGGGCGTCTCGCGCTCCTTGTCAGCGCTGCCCAGCAGCTTCAGTCCAGCTTCACCGCCGAGTTGCCACGCCAATGCACTCCAGGGCATCTTGAATCGCCTGATCTTGCCGTCGGGCGCTTTGACATCCATCCCCGTCTCCACATCGAGACGGTCAAATACCAGCGCCGCAACGCGCGCCTGCACCGGTGTCATTCCGATATGGTTGGTGAACTCCTCGATGGCGGGCAGCTTGGGCAGCTTGGCAGGGTCGGACACCAAGTGCACGAGCGTGATCAACGCATGCGTCTTGCCGCCGCCGTAAGTCAGCTGCAACTGCCGCACCGCTTTCTCGGATTTTCCGGCAAGGCGCAACACCACGTCGCGCGCGAGGTCGCGCAGCTTGGTGGTTGGATAGGTGAGCGCGAAGAACTCTTTCGGGTCGTGATAGACCGAGCGGTTCTTGTCCATCATCACGTCGTAGAGGTCCGCCGCGAACTCCTTCTGCGACAGCTCGCCGCTGCGGATGTCGGACCGCAGCGTGATGACCTGATGCCAGGGTTTCGTCTTAGCCATAACTTCTTCCTCGCGTTATTGCTCGTTCATCGGCGTGATCGGTCCTCCAAGAGCGCCTTACAAAACAATAATCTCCCTCTCCACCGATCACGGGGGAGAGGGTTGGGGTGAGGGGGAGCATAAAGATCATTTCGTGAATGGCTTTAAGCACCCAGCGTAAGCGCGCCCTGCGCCGTGGCGCCGATCTTCCGCAAATGATTGGAAAGCTTTTCGAGAATCGAGCATTCCTCGGCCTGCCCTTCCGCACGACTCTTTTCTATAAGCGATTGCACTAATTGATGAAATATATCGCTACGCCGCAGGCCGCGCTGCTCCAGATAGTCGTTTACCTTGTTCTCGTCGCCCGCCTTCCACAGCTGCATGAGCTTGTGCACCTGGTCGATCAGCGGCACCGGCTTGCCATTGGCCGGCTCCACGCCGAGGTTACGATGTTTGCGCTGATTCCAGGCTTTGAGCTTGAACTGCCCGCCGCTGCCGCTACTCTCGTCCGAAGCGTCTTCATCCGTAACGTCGTCTGCCTCATCGCCCGACTCTTCATCTGCCGCCGCGCCTTTACCGCGCGAAAGAATCTCATACTGGTCGGCAAGCAACCGCTCGGACAAGCCGCACGAGACGGCATAGAGAATGCAGGCTCCAGCCGGAGCATCCTTTAGACCAAAGTCGTTGCGATGCAAAAGGTAATAGGTCGTGATGTCGTCGAGCGAAATATCCCGCGTCTCCGTTGCGCCCTCTCCGCCGGACAACACGCGTCCCACCACGAAGTCCACCACCATTCGGCGCACGTGTCGCAAGAACTCCGATACAGTCATCAGCGCGCCAGATTCAGTTGCTTTCTTGACTGCCGGATACTGACTATAGGCCTCAAGTGCAGGGCCAGTCGCAGCCCAAACAAAGTCAGGACCGCGAATACCGGCATCCCAGAAATCGCGAAGGCGTTGTTTGATGTTTACTTCCATTTCCTTAAGAACATCAGTGTCCCAGCCAGCACGTTTAATTGGATCGCGCTTACGACAAATCAGCCAAATGGAGGATGCAAGTGATGCACGACCAAAATTTCTTACACCGCCTCGCATTTCTGTAGCAATAGGCCAGCTCCCATCAACCACGAATCCAGCACGAATGATCGCTGACACCAACGTTTCCCATGCATCGGGTTGCTTGTTAGCAAACACAACCACGAGACGGCCAGTGGGGACTAACTCCGCGTGGCACGTCGTGAAAGAATGAGCCATTCCATCTTCATAGTTCTTTTTTGACGCTATTACGTCGCCGCCAAATCGAGAAGCATCGTCGATTAGCTCTCCATCCTGCGTTTCATGGTTCCACTTTGGGGCCAATGGCTTAGCAAACGCCGAATCAAACTCAGAGTTCAGCCCTACGAGTACTCTTCGAAGCCATACGTAGAAAAAATCCATAAGATCGGAATATGGGATAGCGTCGTAATACGGAGGATCCGTCACGATAATGTCATGTTCTCCAGCCGTCATTACGGCGCTCTGATTTAGGATTTTGGGAGATTCCGTATGCCGAAACGCGCTGGTGTCTAATCGTTCAATTACCTGAGCGACGTTCGAAAGTGCCCCGAAGAAGAATCTATCATTGGGAGCTAAGGGATTGCCCTCGGCAAAATCCCAAGTAATCGGTAGGGCATAACGAAGAAACGTCTGCTTTACCTCGGCGGCTTGCGATTCCCAAATGCATATCGTGCTCAGGTAGTTTGCGGTTCTATCTAATGCTATCGCAAGCATGGCATGTATCGCCTCGCCCCATTCCTCTGAGAACAGTGTCCTTATGGCGGGCTTAGTTTCCCTGATCGATCGAGTAAGGACCCCGAGAAAAAGAAGCTCTCGCAATGTAAACAGCTTCTTCCACTGATCAAAACCGTAAAGATCAACTGAAAACGCGCGGGCCGCACCCAATCCTGCTTTAGGCGTTGGTTCTTCCGGCAACCCAAACGGTATCTCGATAAATATACGCTCCAGATCCGATTCCGTTATCTCAGCAGATTTGATCTCATGTACTGTCGGCAACCTGTATTCCTTATTCTGGAGGAACGCTACAACCACAGCGGTCATGACAGTCTTGAGACGACCCCCGCGACCCTCAAGCCGCAGGTCAGCCATTGTCATCGTCGTTCCACAACCCGGTATTGCACAGGTCACACCGGAGCGACTCATCGTTCCAGCGCTGATTCGCTTATCGTGCTCGCGCCGCTGTGCTGGATTGCCGCCTTGGACTTTGACGTCTTGATCGATGCCGAACACCACACCCGTCCTGTCGGCATTCGGCTCCAAGGTCAGCAGCACGCGTTTGTTGTCCTTCTTAGCCAGCCAGCGAGTCTTGAGCAGCGGCACGATTGCGCGGCACGCCTTGCACTTAACCGTGCGCGCCCAAAGGTAGGCAACCGTCGGTTTGGCTACCCAGCGTGGATTCGCAGGATTATCGAGATAGGTTTGGTCGTAACCCGCGTTCAACAGCTCGATCTGCGAATCGCCATCATCATTGGTCGGCACGAGCTTAAGTTGTTCCTCGTCCGCGCGCGCCAACGGCACCCGCGCATAGGGCTTCAAAGTGCAGAACTCGGCGTACGTCGGGTAATACTGCGCCAGTTCCTTGCGCGCCTGCTTGAGCACCCAATGTCCCCATGCGCGCACATGCCAGGCCAGGTCTGCGTCGAATTGCCCTTGGGAAATGGCGTGTTGCTCGAACATCTCCTTTTGCTTCTCCCCGCTCTCGGCTTTCCTGGCCAGCATGTCAAGCTGGATGCGGATATCTTTGGGCTTGAGCCCCAGCGCTTTGAAGTAACCCGTCATGAAGTCCCGATCCCGGAGCGCGAAATCGGGAAGCCGCCGTTTCTGCCCGGCGAGCTTCTGCGGATACTCCAACGTGCACTTGAGGATGAACCAGGCGACCGGATTGATATCCACCGCCGTGACTTCGCAGCCGAGGCGCATTGCCTCCAGCGGAATCGCGCCGCCGCCGGCAAACGGATCGAGTACCTTCGGCGCGCGTCCGCCGTACGCCTTGCGTATCTCCTGCCTGAACCACTCCAGATCGGGACCCGATTCGCGGCCCCAATGCAGGATGCCTCCGACGGTTTCCTTGGTTTCGATTTCCTCGATCTTCCCCGAAGGCAGTTTTTTCTTCTTGAGGGATTTTTCCACCGTGCCGGCCAGGCGTTTGAGAATCTCATCCCGTTTCTTCTTGTCGCCCGGATCGGGAAGCAGCGTCGCGATCAACACCGCGCGCGACGCCGCCAACGGTCGCCGTGCCGGCCAGATGTGCAACGTGGAGATATGCCCATGCCGCACGTTCTTCTCGTGCACCGAGTCGAGCGACGTCTGTTCGAGCGGGAAGGCGACTTCGATCAGGCGTTTGCCGTTGTTGCTCATGGAGTTTTCCTCGTCCTTATTTCCAATATGCCGGCCGCTGCAGCACGAACCCGTCGGCTCTCGTGACCGTGGGCGGCAGCTGTGACTGACGCACTTTGGCTTCGCCGACCGTGAAATACCCGCTTGCTGCTTTTGTCAACGCGATTGACTGACGCCCCGGAGGCTGTGCGATCACAATGCGCTTGTGGGGAAAACGTGCCAGAACCTGCCGCACCGGCGTGGTGAGATCGCTGTCCGCGGAGACGAGCAATGCCGTATCGAAGCGGTCCTCGAACGCATCGGCCAATAGCTGTACGGCGATATTGACGTCGGTCATCTTCTCCTCGTAGTCCATCCAGGTTGCGCCGCACTTGCGGCACTGTCTGGGCTTTTCGAGGTAATGACCAAAGTGCAATGTGAGTTCCGGCAGCGTACCGAGTGCTTCCAGGTAGGCTCCCTGGCGCCGCATGTCCTGGCTGTTGTGTCCGTTGTCGCGAATGCGGGTTGTAAAATAGTGAGCCCCGCACAGCATCTGATCGGGCTTGAGCAGTTGTCGCGACAACGTCACGAGATCCAGCCAGTAGTATTTCCTCCAGCCTTTGTGCCTCAGACCGAAGTAAAGGTTGAATCCGTCGATGTAGGCAATGACCCGGTTCATCGGAATACTCCCATCTTCGGCTCGAAACCTGGCTTGACACAGACCGCGCTCGCCTCCATACTTACACTCATAAACCCCGCCGGAGATCGCATCTCCGGCCCGACGCCTCCCTCGTGGAGGCGTTTCTTTTTGCTTAGCTGGTCGCTCACTGCCGCACCTCAGCGGCTTGGAGAATCGCCGAAGCCGAGATCACGAAACTACCCTTGGCACGGACCATCAGCGTTCCGAACGGGTCCTGGACTCGCACAAGTCGGGGCGATCCGGTGGCACAATCGAATACGGCGTATAGCCAGTACCGGCCCCGGAGATTGATCGCCTTCGCCCACTCGTTCTCGGTCAGTTCGACATCACCCGTTTCGACCCGCCCCTTGACCTCGATCGCTCGCTCGCCGCCAGCGTGGCGCTTTGATAACACATCGAATCCGGGGTAATCGGTCAAGCCTGCAACCCGCGCCTTCGCCGGGATCGAAACGTCTCTCACATCGGCACCCTGGCTGATCTCGTGAGCGATGGTGATTTCCATCGCGATCCGCTCGACTTCCGCATCGCGGGCCTTGATGTCCTCAGCGTCAAATGACGGCTGCACCAGTGCCGTCGCGATTAACTCAACTTCGCCCGGCTGAATGAGCTCGACCTCGCGGCGCAACTGCCCCACCGCAAGCTCGCGCCGCTCGGACAGGCTGCGCTGCTGATTCTTGATGCGCTCAAGTTCGGCTGCGGCACCTTTGTCGCCGTCTCGCGCTTTCTCCGTGTACCGCTTCCGCGCGGAAGCAAGTTCCGATTCCTGGTAATCATAGGCACGGCGCAGATACTCTTCGGCGTGCCGCATACGCCCTTGCTCGGATAACAAATTTATTTCGCTCAACTTTTTTAGAATGACCTCTCTGACATGCCGCTCGGTGGCGGCGCGGTAGGTTGTTCCCTGCGCAAGAAACGGCACGGCGGATGAATCGACCTTGCCTCCGGGTTTCAGCAAAAGCAGTTGTTCGACGGGCGCTTCGTCCAGCCGGTTATCCGCAAATTGCTGCACGCCGACCAATCGCTGTTCAAGCACTTCCTCCTGATGTAGTGAGGGGAATCCCTGGTCGACGCCGCGGACTACGCTGACGCGGGCGACATGAAACAGATACGGCCGGGTCGCAGAGGGATCGATGAATACCGCACCCTGACGCCCAGCCGATCGACAACGCTCGATTGCTAGCGCGGACAGCCGCTCGAACACCGGCTCGCCTGGGTGCAGGAAAACCGCGTCGCGCCGGTCGTCCGGCCGATAGACAGTCAACCGGTTGCGGGCTGAGTCCGGGTAGCTTTCGAGCAGCGGCATTACGCCGTCGAGCGCGCCGCGCGTGCGTGCGCGCACGAAGAATGTGGCACCCAGATCACCCACCAGATCGACGCCGATGACCGGCGCCGCATGTTCAAGATAGCGCCGCACGTAGCCCGGCAGCAGCCGACGCATCTCCTCGATATGCATGGCTTCCTGCAGCTTGGGCAGGTCCCGCATGACCTCACCGCCTTTGCCGTAAATGCTTTCTTCGCGCGCTGCGATTGCGCGAACCTGCTCCACGGTGAGCTGCCCCGCCAGATCCATGGCCGCCCGGTCCGCCGCATCGTCGGAGAGTATGGCCTTCTGTAAGTAATCGGTCATTGATACTCCTTCGAATATCCGGCCGATGACGTCGAACACCTTGTCCGAGCCGAGCGCGATGCGAATCTCTTCCAGTTTGTCGAGCAGGATCTTGACGACACGGCCTTCGCGAGTCTTGCCGGCAACGAGGTTGAGAATCACAACCCGGTCTTTTTTCTGGCCGTAGCGGTGGATGCGGCCCATGCGCTGCTCGAGCCGCGCTGGATTCCACGGCACGTCGTAGTTGATCAGCACCCAGCAGAACTGCAGGTTGATACCCTCAGCCGCGGCGTCCGTACCCACAAAGAAGCGGGCTCCGTTCTCCTCGCCTGCGGCCTGCCCGTGGGGCCGGCGGAAACGTTCGACCTGGGCGTCGCGCTGTTCGAAGTCGAGGCCGCCGTGGATAAAAGCGACCTGGCCCGCGTATCCCATGGCATCGAGGCGGCGCATCAGAAATTCGAGCGTGTCCTTGTGCTCGGTGTAAATAATGACCTTCTGATTTTCGAACTGGGGATTGCGTAACAGCTCCCGCATCTTCTCGAACTTGGACTCGCGGCCCTGTTCGTAAACCCGCTCGGCAAGGCGAATGAGTTCGCGGACTTTTTCGCGTTCGGCGATAAGTTCGGCGAGCGACGTGGCGACGAAAGCGCCCAGTGCTTCCGCTTCGTCCTTCTCGTGCTCTTCCACCCCGTTGTCGGTCGATTCCTCTTCGGAGGATTTCTCGTCAAGCGTATCGTGAACCTGGCGATCGAGTTTTTTCTGCTGCTCGCGCAACTGCTCTTCCGGAATCCGCCCGGACCGGATGTCGTCGATCAGCGATTCGAGGCGATCAAAACGCCGGCGGAATGAGCACATGAGCGCCCAGGTGCTGCTCGCGAGCCTGCGCTGGAAAACCGTCATCGCAAAACGGGCTGCAGATCGATTGAGCAATCGCGCCTGGTTGTAGTAATGGCGGATGTATTGGGTGGTTTCGTCGTAGAGTGTTTGCTCACTGACGTTGCCTTGGGTGAGATCGTAGCTGTGAGTGTCGCAGGTGCGCAGTGCGTAAAGCGGGCGTCCGTGCAGGTCAACCATCTCTTCCTTGACGCGGCGGATGAAGTAGCGGCGCCGGGCGTCATTCGGGAAAAGCTTAAACGCCGTCTCGGTACTAAAGAGTTCCGGCTCCAGCAGGCGCCACAGGCAATAATACGGGTACTCCTTACCCATGTGCGGCGTCGCCGTCAGCAGCAACAGGTGATGCGTGTTCCACGGCAGGCGCCATTCGTCCGGGATATCGCGCACGCCTGCCAGCGCCTCGGCGAGACGATAGCGGTCGGTTGGCCTGAAAGTGCCGTCGGAGTCGCGATTAGCAGAGAGTTTGTGCGCCTCGTCGAATACCACGAGGTCATAAGGCAGGGTAGCGGGATCGCCCAGTGCCTTGAACAGCGTGGCTCCGCGCAGCGAGTCGACGCTGACGATGACCAGATCGCCGTCCGGGCCGGAGAACGGATTACCCTTTCGGGCATCGGCGCTGGAAACGATCCGGAACGTCAACTGGAACAGGTTGCGCATTTCCCGCTCCCAGTTGCCGATCAGCCCGGCTGGGGAAACAATCAATACGCGGCGTATGGTACGGCGGGTGAGGCTCTCGCGGACATACAGCCCGGTCATGATGGTCTTGCCCGCACCGGCATCGTCCGCGAGCAGGAACCTCAGGCGCGGCTGCGTCAGCATTCGTTCATAGACCGCAATGCGCTGGTGGGGCAGCGGATCGATCTGGCTGATTTCCGCCGCAAATGCCGGATTGAACAGATGGCCGTAGCTCAGGCGCTCGCCTTCGACGAGCACCCTCAATTCATTAGCGTCGCCGAGGAAGTCGAGCTTGGCGTCTGCCACTGCCACGACGGCAGACGGCGTCTGGGGCTGCCCCTTCGTCAAGGCGAAACCTCCACCCCGAAGCCCCTCCAGCTTCTCGAGGGCCATCCGGGATGGGCGCACCTGTCCGTTTTCCCAGCGGTTCAGCGTTGCGAAGGAGACGCCGAGCAGCTTGGCCAGTCGCTGTTGCGTCAGACCGAGAGTTTTTCGAAGGCTCCTAATTTCTTCGGGCGTCATTTACTCGTTCGTGTTGAGTAATTAAATGCAATATAGCATATGATATAAGATGGTTTCAACGGTAACGTGAAAAAGTACCTCAAGATATGCCGTCGGTCGGACCAGCAGGCTGATTCAGGCGATCAGTCTATCAGTAGAACATGCTTATTCTTCAATAGGATGCGAGAATTACGCCGTCGATAAGATCTAGAAAATTCGCTATCCAACAGGGCCGGCTTCCCAACCCGCTTACTGCGCACAACCCAGCAACCAAACCGGACTTATGCCGTGTACCCGTGAAAAAGTTGTGGATAGCCCACTGGCGTCGGGATAAAATTTGAGCTTGCCAAAACTTACCAATATGGTAAATTTCTTGTGATTGCTGGCCACCCGAATCCTTTTGTCAGGCAGAGACCCGAACTGCCGTGGCCACCGCCGACCGAGCACGACGACCGCAGCCGCGTCATACCTGAAAAGATTTGGGAACTTGCCGATATCAAGGCAATCGCACAGGCGCAAGTGGACCAGGAAGCCGAAACCTTACTGTCGGCAATTACCGACGATTGCATTGAAGACCTTCAGAAACTTGAATTTACTGCTCGCGATGTAGCCGAGCGGATACTGCAACTTCAAGCGCACCACTATGACAAGTCGATGTGGTGCATGAGAAGCAAGAGACCTGGGGTCAAGGTACCTGATGAACAGCTGTGGTTTCCCTGTGATGCCTATGTGCTTCGAGTTAAAGAACGCGTACCCACCACAGGATGGGAAGGGTTTCTTGATTACTACGTCAAGCTTTGCCTTACACCGAGCAAGAAGGTAATCGTATTGATTTCCTTCCATCCTCCTAAGCTTTTTTGAATCATTACTCCCAAGACAAATATGGAAAAGAAAACCTCCTGCGTGATGTGCGGAAACGAACACCTTCATCTCCAGGAATCCGAGAAGTTGGTGGAAATTGACGGCGCCGAGGTCAAGATTCCTTTCCGTAAGCATTGGTGTGAAGAATGCGGGAGCGAAATGGCTCTCAATGAGGATCTCCGCTTCAACGCCCGCGCCATGCGTCATGCAAGAAAGAAGCACCGCGGGATGCTCACGGGCGAGGAGATTCGACAGATTCGCAAGCAATTGAGACTCAACCAGGAGCAAGCCGCGAAGCTCTTCGGTGGCGGGCCAGTGGCATTTTCCAAGTATGAAAACGAGGAAGTCAGTCAGAGTGACGCCATGGACAGGCTGATTTGGATCGTTGGAATGATTCCCGGTTTAGCCCAACTGCTTGCGAAGCGACTAAAGATTGACTTAGCCATGGAGGCAGAGGTCACGCTGGAAAAAACAGCCACTGAATTCAAAGAAGAATACGTAACTCAAGCTCGGGTGGCCATGGAAGCAACTTCGAGCTATTTCAGAGGGTTCAGTGCCTTCTCAACGGCGAGTAATGAGGAAATCTATAAACCCGACGAAAAGGCTGGGGCCGTTGAAGGAGTTGCCGCTTAGGCCGTGAGGATTTGATGCGTCCAAGCCCTATCCAGTTGCGGCACCTGATTTACAACAAGGTTGCTGTATCACCGAATCCTTCGGAAGAGGAATCTCCTGGCCGAGCAGTTGGTTTCGATTTCGACGGGGTTAACATCCGAGCAAAGGTAGGAATAGCACGCAAGCCCGGACAAGAGCGCGATCCGCGCGATTTTCTCGTCAATCTGGAAATTAGAATCGACAGCAAGGAAGGGAAGGCCGCTCCTTACGATATCGACGTGGGGGTAGTAGGTGTATTCGAAGTCTTACCGTCACTCGCAAGAGAAAAGAGAGAAGATTTGGTGACGGTAAATGGCGCTTCTATCTTGTATGGCGTGATCAGAGAGGCAGTGCTCTCGTTGACATCACGTTTTGTAGGCGGCGCTCTCACTCTTCCAGGGATGAACTTTGAGGATGATGCGCCATCACTGCGCGCGGCTCGCGCGAAAACGCACTCTTCCCCCGTCGAAGCATCGAGAACGTCAACGCCTACAAAGAAGCTACGACGAAAGCGTTCGGCCTGAACTGCGCTAGTGGCGCCGTAACTCGGAGTTGCGTTACAATGTGCGCCCCCGAGGAGCGTTGCAACGGGCCATACGCGCCCGCCAGGCTCGGGGTGTCAACCGCAACGGCGCTCACGAGCTTTTTTCTTTTTTTTGGAAAGGAGAGCGTGATGAACGCCGTAATCAAGTCTTCCTCCAAGCAGGATTACCATGTAGCTGATATCAAGCTCGCCGATTTCGGCCGCAAGGAAATGGCGATCGCCGAAACCGAAATGCCGGGCCTGATGGCGGTGCGCGAGGAATACACGGGCCAGCAGCCGCTCAAGGGCGCGCGCATCGCGGGGTCGCTGCACATGACGATACAGACCGCGGTGTTGATCGAGACTCTGGTCAAACTCGGCGCGGAGGTGCGCTGGGCCTCCTGCAACATCTTCTCGACCCAGGATCACGCGGCGGCGGCGATCGCGGCGGCCGGCATTCCGGTGTTTGCGTTCAAGGGCGAAAGCCTCGAGGAGTACTGGGCGTTCACGCACCGCCTTTTCGAGTGGCATGACGGCGGCGCGCCCAACATGATCCTCGACGACGGCGGCGACGCCACGTTGCTCGCGACCCTCGGCTCACGCGCCGAACGGGACCCCGCGCTCGTCGCCAAGCCGGCCAACGAAGAAGAGCGGGTCCTCTACGCGGCGATCAGGAAACGCCTCGAAACGAGGCCCGGCTGGTATTCGAAGATCCTCGCCGGAATCCGCGGCGTGACCGAAGAGACCACCACCGGCGTGCACCGGCTCTACCAGATGGAAAAGGACGGGCGGCTGCCTTTTCCCGCCATCAACGTCAACGACTCCGTGACCAAGTCGAAGTTCGACAACCTTTACGGCTGCCGCGAGTCGCTGGTCGACGGCATCAAGCGCGCGACGGACGTCATGATCGCCGGCAAGATCGCGCTCATTGCCGGCTACGGCGACGTCGGCAAAGGCTGCGCGCAAAGCTTGCGGGGCCTCGGCGCCATGGTGTGGGTGACCGAGATCGACCCGATCTGCGCGCTGCAGGCGGCGATGGAAGGATACCGCGTGGCCACCATGGACGAGGCGGCAGACAAGGCCGACATCTTCGTCACCGCCACCGGCAACATCAACGTCATCACCCACGAGCACATGGTCAGGATGAAACACAACGTGATCGTGTGCAATATCGGGCATTTCGACTCGGAGATCGACGTCGCGAGCCTGCGGCAATACCGGTGGGAGAACATCAAGCCGCAGGTCGACCATGTGATCTTCCCCAGCGGCAAGCGGCTGATCGTGCTCGCTGAAGGGCGGCTCGTCAATCTCGGCTGCGCGACCGGGCACCCGAGTTTCGTCATGTCGAACTCGTTCACCAATCAGGTGCTGGCGCAGATCGAACTGCATGCCAACACCGGCAAGTACGAGAACAAGGTGTACGTGCTGCCGAAGCAGCTCGACGAGCGGGTGGCGCGGCTGCACCTGAAGAAACTGGGCGTTCAACTCACCACGCTCACCGAGGCGCAGAGCAGCTATCTCGGCGTCGACATCAACGGACCGTACAAGCCGGAATACTACAGATACTAACGCGGAACGAGGAACGATGAACGCGGAACGGCTGGTGCTTGCGCCGGTATTCTTTGACGTTCATCGTTCATCACTCATCGTTCATCATTGCCACTAAATGCTGTCGCAGAAAAAATTCCCGCGCATCTTCAGCTTCGAGTTCTTCCCGCCCAACACGCCGGAAGGAACGGAAAAGCTGCGCGCCACGACCAGGCAACTGGCCCAGCTCAAGCCGGAGTTCTTTTCAGTGACCTTCGGCGCCGGCGGTTCCACGCGCGACCGCACGCTCGGCACGGTGCTCGACATCCGCGCCCAGGGCTACGCGGCAGCGCCGCACATCTCGTGCGTTGCCTCCACGAAGGAGAGCATCCGCGACATGCTGCAGCGCTACAAGGATAGCGGCATCAAGCATCTCGTCGCGCTGCGCGGGGATTTGCCGTCGGGGCTCGCCGCGGCGGGCGAGTTTCGCTATGCCAACGAGCTCGTCGAATTCATCCGCAAGGAGTTCGGCAACCAATTCGTGATCGAAGTTGCGGCGTATCCCGAGTATCACCCGCAGGCGAAGAGCGCCCAGGACGATCTGCTCAACTTCAAGCGCAAGATCGAAGCCGGCGCGGATTCCGCGATCACTCAGTATTTCTATAACGCCGACAGCTACTACCACTTCGTCGATGAATGCGAGGCGATGGGCGTCGACATCCCGATCGTGCCCGGCATCATGCCGATCGGCCGCTTCGCGCAGCTCGCGCGCTTCTCCGATGCCTGCGGCGCCGAGATCCCGCGCTGGATCAGGAAAAAGCTCGAGGGCTACGGCGATGACACCGCGTCAATCCGCGCCTTGGGTCTCGACGTGGTGACCGCGCTGTGCGACAACCTCCTGCGGAACGGCGCGCCCGGCCTGCACTTCTATACCCTCAACCAGGCCGGCCTCACCACCACGATCTGGCAGCGGCTGGGACTGTAAGAGTCGTGATTAAGCCGCCGATTACCGGTTTTTTCTACGATTAGTTCGCAGGCACGGCGGCGACCACGTCGATCTCGATGAGGAATTCCGGTTCCGCGAGGCGACTGACGATGAGCAGCGTGTTGGCGGGAGGAGCTTTGAGGTTCCTGAAGCGCGCGATCCGCGCGTCGCGGAAATTCTTGATGTGCGCCGCGTCGGTCAAATATGTGGTCGTCTTGACGACATTGTCCCAGCCGGCACCCGCAGCCTTGAGCGCAAGCTCAATGTTGTCGTAGACCGCATTGGCCTGCGCTCGAACATCGCTCGATTGCACCTTGTAGTTCGCATCGGCCGCGGTCTGGCCCGAGAGGAAAATCATCCGCGCGCCCTGAACTTCGACCATCTGCGTGAGGCGCGGCGAACTCCACAGGCCCGCAGGGTTGCTATGCCGCAACATGAACGGCGGGGTCCCGGAGTCGGCAACCATCTGCGATGTCGCCGCAGCGCTGAATGTAGTCCATCGTCTCAGCAACGAGGACAGAACGTCGGGGATTCCAAGTAACAGTTGGATCATCAGCTCCTCCTAGGAAGCGATCGGGTATGCCTGTCGGCAGGCGATACTAGCACAGACACCAACACGGCTTGGCGGGCCGTTGCCGTCCCGCACGGCTATACTGTCGCCTTGACCCGGCACGCCAACTCCGCTCGTGATCGGGAATGCCCTGACAACGCAAGAAAAAGGGAGGCTTTCGTGCAAAACGGATCGCCTGCGGCGCCGCAAACCGCGACCGACGTGGTGAGCACGGGATTGCTCTTGGGTCTCGCGATCTTATTGATCCGCTGAGACGGCGCTATCGCGCCGCGGCCGGGGGGCGGCCCCGGTGCCGGTGACTTTCTTTTGCTCACCCAAAAGAAAGTTACCAAAGAAAAGGGAGCCCCGGTTCGCTGCCGCTACCTCGTTGCCTCGTGCGGTATCCCTGCGCTGCTCGCCAAGGCGGGGCGGCTGCGCAACTCGCGATCCATCTTCGCGACTGCACACGTATCAGGCCGGAATCTTTGGGGCGCACAATGGGCGTATTCGAAGCTCGCACAGTGCTCGCCGACGACCCCCCGTCTTGGCTGCGACTGCTCGGCGGCTCTCAGGGGACCCAAGATCAAAAGCGCGGTGGAAGACCAGTGGCCGACCGGAACATCTGCCCCGGGTCGCGGACGCGTTGTCGTCCTTTCGGGCGTTCTTGCCGGAATGTCACGGTGAAAGGCCCCAGTGTGGTAACCGCGCGCAAAATTTGCTAGGGTAGACAGCGCCCATTTACGGCTCGCGGATTCAATGCCGTTGCACAAGCAGCATTGCGTGCCAGCCTAACCCAGGAGAAGATGAATGACCCATCCCGACTATGCACGCGCCGTACGCCATGTCACGCCCGAGGCGGTAAGGGATACGCTGATGGAGATGGTCGACATCGCGAGCCCCACCGGACGCGAAGGGGCGATGGCGGAATACCTGGTGCACCGCCTGCGGAAAGCCGGCTTTTCGGCCCATCAGCAGGAAGTGAGCGCGGGCCGGCCCAACGCGGTCGGCGTCCGCCCCGGCACGGGCGAAGGCATCAACCTGCTGTTCACCGGCCACATGGATACGTCCTATGACGGCGATGAGGATTACCTCAAGGGCGAGGGCTTCAAGGCGAAGGGCGTCTACCGCGACGGCTGGATCTGGGGCCTGGGCGCCAACAACATGAAAAGCGGATTGGCGTCCGCGCTCGTGGCGCTCGAAGCGATCCACAAGGAAGGCATCGAACTCAAGGGCGATCTGCTCTACGGTGGCGTCGTCGGTGAGACCGAGAAGGCGGCGGTCGATGAATTTCGGGGCGACTCGGTCTCCGGTTATGGCGTCGGCACCCGCCACCTGGTGCTGCACGGCATCACCGCCGACTACGCGATCCTGGCCGAGCCGACCGCGCTCAGAGTGTGCACCGCCAACATGGGCGCGATCTGGGCCAAGATCAGCGTCGGCGGCACCGTGAGCCACGCGGCGCTGTCGCGCAATCCCAGCGTGATCAACGCCATCCACGAAATGCACGCGCTGCAGTCGGCCCTGCAGAAATGGATCAACGAGTACGAGGCGACTCACCTGTACATGGGCGAGCACCCCAACGTCACCATCGCCGCGATCCGCGGCGGCATGCCGTGGCGCCTTGCGCGCAATCCGTTCGAATGCAGCCTCTATCTCGACATTCGCACCGTCCCGGGCCAGACTGCGGATGGAGTGAAGCGGTCGCTCAGAAAGGTGCTCAGGGAATTTGCCAAGTCACGCGGCAAGCCTGAGCCCGCCCTTGAGTTCTTCGTCAACGACCCGCCGACCGTGATCGACAAGGAACAACTCATCACTCAGGTCGTATGCGAATCCCACCGGCGGGTAACCGGCAAGGATTCCCCGCTCATCATTCGGCGGCCGGGGGCGGATTCCACTCACTTGAACCGCTATGATGTCCCGTGCATAACCTATGGCCCGGGCGGCCGCACGCATCCGGAAGCGAAGGGGTTGATGCACGCGGTGGGCGAGCACGTGCATGTCGATGACCTGGTGACGGCATCCAGGGTCTATCTCGATGCCGCGCTCGAATTATGCAGCCGCAGCGCCCCCGCTTGAGCCGTCGTCGACCGTCAAATGATAATCTGCCGCAGCGTCAGCAAGGTCTACGAGACCATCGAAGGCGAGCGGATACACGCTCTGGCGGACATCAATCTCGCCGTCCAGGACCGAGAGTTCGTCTCGGTGGTGGGGCCCAGTGGCTGCGGCAAGACCACGCTGCTGCGGCTGATTGCCGGCACCCTGCCCAAGTCCGCCGGCGAAATTCTGCTGCGGGGCTCGCCGGTCACCGGCCCGCGGCGCGACATCGGCATCGTGTTCCAGACCGCGACCCTCCTGCCGTGGCGCAACGTGCTGCAGAATGCCCTGCTGCCGGTCGATGTGCAGGGGTTGGACAAGAAGACCTATACCGAGCGGGCGCGCGACTTGTTGCAGATGGTGGGCCTTACCGGTTTCGAGCGCAAATATCCCTTCGAGCTTTCGGGCGGCATGCAACAGCGCGTTTCAATCACCCGCGCGCTGGTCCACAACCCGGCGGTGCTGCTCATGGACGAGCCGTTCGGTGCGCTGGACGCGCTCACGCGCGAGCAGATGAACCTGGATCTGCAGCGGATTTGGGCAACCGCGGGCAAGACCGTATTCCTGATTACACACAGCATCAGCGAGGCGGTGTTCCTGGCCGACCGCGTGGTCGTGATGTCCGCGCGGCCGGGGCGTATCCTTGCCGAATTCCAGATCGGTTTCGAGCGCCCGCGTTCGCTCGACGTGATGGGTGCGCCCGAGTTCGGACGGCTGGTCACGGAAATCCGCCGGCACCTGACGGCACACGGCGCGCTCGGCTGACAAGTATTTTTCCTCAACGAAGGGGGTTGAAATCATGAAGCTCAAAACATTCTGTATTGCGTTGTTGCTGGTCGGAATGACGTCTGCGGGCGCGGTCTTGGCACAAACGCTCCAAAAAATAACGCTGCTGCATTCGCAGCCGCAGATTACTTCGGCGTTCGCCTATTCGAGTTCGCTGCCTATTCATCTCGGCTATTTCAAGGAGGAGGGGCTGGAGGTGGAGGTGAATGCCATGGCGGGCGCGGCGGCGGCGATGCAGCTGGTGATCGGCGGCCGCGCGGACTTCGCGATCGGCAATCCCTCGGGCGCGATGATCGCGATCCAGAAAGGGGCGGACGTGCGCTTCTATTACACCTCGATCCGCGGCGACATTTTCGGCGTGGCGCTCCCCGCCGAAAGCGGCATGAAAACGCTCGCGGACCTGAAAGGCAAGACCATCGGGGTTTCGAGCTTCGCCAGCGGCGGGACCAACTACGTGAAGGGCCTGATGAAAACCGTCGGCCTCGAGTCGGGCAGGGATTACAACATCGTCGAAGTGGGCGTCGGCGCGCGCGCCGCCGGCGCCTACCGCTCGAAGCAGATCGACGCCTACTCGCTGTGGGACGAAATCTACGTCACGCTGCAGCAGAGCGGTATCCCCTTCTCCAGTATCATCCGCGATCCGCGCGCCGACGGGCACGCCGTGGGATCGATCCTCGCCAAGACCGCCGATTACACCGCGCGCCGCAAGACCCTGATCGGCGTCGCGCGCGCCATCGCCAAGGCGCAGCTTTTCCAATATACCAATCCCGAAGCGGCGATTCGCATCCACTGGAAGGTTTACCCGCAGACCGCGCCGCGCGACGGCATCACCGATGCCGCCGTCAAGCGTGAGCTCAACGTGCTGGCGGTGCGCACCGTTCTGATCTCCAAGAACGCCATGAAGACCAACAAGTGGGGCGACTTGCCGCGCGATGTGATGGAGAAGTTTCAGGGCTACCTGGTCGCGACCGAGGTGCTGCCCAAGGCGATGGACGTCGGCGCCTATTACACCAACGATCTGATCGACGAAATCAACAACTTCGACGAGGCCGCCATCGTCAGGCAGGCGCGCGAATTCAAGCTGCCGTGACTAATTTCTCCTCACAGAAAATGACGGATGGGGCGCAAGCTGAGCCGGGAGGCGCCGCTGCGGCACCCCGCAACACGTTCTCCCGGGGCTTGCTCGCGCGCGTGCGCGCCCAACCGGAATGGGTCTGCGTGCCGTTCACGCTGGCGCTGCTGCTCGGTGGCTGGGAATGGTACGTGACCCACTTCAAGGTAAGCACCCTGATCCTGCCGCCGCCCTCGCACATCGTGAGCGCGCTCTACGGCGGGCTGGCAAGCGGCCTCTACGTAACGGCGCTGCTGGTCACGCTGCAGGCGATCGTGCTGGGTTTTCTGCTGTCGGCGGCGGTCGCCTTCATTCTCGGCACCCTGATCAGCCAGATTCGCCTGTTCGAGGCGACCATCTACCCCTACGTCATCGCATTGCAGACGTTGCCCAAAATCGCGATCGCGCCGCTGATCCTGGTGTGGGTGGGGCTCGGAATCGAGAGCAAGATCATCATCGCCGCGCTGGTATCGTTCTTCCCGATGCTGGTCAACACCATCGTCGGCCTGAAGGCGACCGCACCGGACAAGCTCGAACTCATGCTCGCGTTGAGCGCTTCACCTGCAAAGACATTTTTCCTGGTGAAGCTTCCTGAAGCGCTGCCGTACATTTTTGCCGGCCTGCAGATCGGCATCGTGCTCGCGGTGCTGGGCGCGATCGTCGGTGAATTCGTGGGCTCGAAGGCGGGCCTGGGCTATCTCATCATCCAGATGAACTACACGATGGATGTCGCCGGCATGTTCGCGGTGCTGGTCATCCTGGGCGTGATGGGCGTTGTGCTCAACGTCTCCATCACCGTGCTGCGCAAGCGCATCATCTTCTGGCAGCGCACCGATGTCAGCGCGATCTAGGACCAGCGCGACTCAAGACCCCAAATCACCCTAACCGCCGGTGCGCGCTGGTCATGGGTGAAGGAGTGAACGGGTGAACGAGTAAACGGGTGTAAGATCCCCTCCCCCTTTGCCAAGGGGGAGGGCTAGGGAGAGGGTGAGGATTCCACGTATTCACTCACTCACCGTGCTCTTGCGAGCGTTCATCGATGGTCTCAGTGTGGATAATCTTAGCGAGGCGCCAATGGAAAAGCAGTTTTACTCCGGAACCTGGCAGCAGCAACGGGCATTCTCGCCGGCGGTCGCGACAACAGGAGGCCGGACCCTATGGGTCGCGGGACATGGCGGGCTGCACGGCGCCGACAAGCCGCTCGACGGTGATTTCGACGGCCAGGCGCGCCAGGCGTTCAAGAACCTTGCCGCGACACTCGAAGGCGCGGGCGGCAAGCTTACGGACATCGTCACCATGACGGTATTCATCATCGACGCCCGCTACGGGGAGCGCTTCATCGAGATCAGAAAGGAGTTTTTTCCGTCCGGGGAATATCCGGCGAGCGCGCTCATCACCGCAGCCGGTTTCGCGCGGCCGAACATGATGGTCGAGATCCAGTGCGTCGCGGTGGTTCCGGAATAAGACCCCCAGCCAGCGCTGGACTACGCTGACGTTTTGTCGCGCGCCGGCAATGGTGCGCCTACCCTGAGCGCAGCAAGTCGGTGCGCGGTGCCGCTTGGACTGCTACCCTCCCGCACGTGGGCACGCAGCCGTCGCCGGTCTGGATGCCCCGGCCCGCGCTTGACAGGGTGCCGGAAAACCATAAAAATGGGTTTCCATATTCATGTTCCGGTGAGGTGCTGCCATGAAAACCACAGTCGAGCTTTCGGATGAGCTGTTTCGCAAGGTCAAGGCCGAAGCAGCATTGCGCGGCCGCAAGCTCAAGGACCTGGTCGCGGAAGGCCTACGCCTCGTGCTGGAAGCTCCGGAATCGGCTGCTTCCCCGGCGAAGAAGCGGCAGCCGCCCACGGCCTACGAGCTGATGAAAGACGGTCGCGGCATCGTCGACAGCGGCATCGGCGATCTTGCTACCAACACGAAGCACATGAAAGGCTTCGGCCGTGCCTCGCGCCGCCATCGTTGACACCGGGCCGCTGGTCGCGTTGCTGGATGCGAGCGACTCGGCCCACGGCTGGACGATCCGTCAATTCCGGCAGATCACCGGGCCGCTGCTCACCTGTGAAGCCGTCGTGGCGGAGGCCCTTTATCTGTTGAGATCTCTGCGGCCGGCGCAGGAAAAGATACTGGAGTGGATCGAGAGCGGCGTGCTGGTGTGTCCCTTCGTTCTGGCGGAAGATGCCGCGCAGGTCAGAGGACTATGGAAAAAGTATGCGGATGTGCCGATGTCGCTCGCCGACGCCTGCCTGGTGCGCATGAGCGAGAAGCACGACCACCACCATGTCTGCACGCTGGATAGAGATTTCACCGTCTATCGCAAGCGCGGCCACGAGCCGATACCACTCATCATTCCGCCGGCGGCGTAGATCATGGCCATCACCGATCACGATCGCGACGGCACCCTGACCGTCTCCCGGGGGAAGAAGGAATGCTTCTCAGGCAGCGGCTTTGGCAGCCTCGCGCCGCTTCTTGGCTTGCGCCGCCTTGGCGTGCATCGACGCATAGGCGCTGTGAGCCGCGGCTTCGGCATCACCGACGTGCACCGCGTAGCCCATGTCGTCGAGCACCGAGCCGAGCGCCGACAGGCACAGCATGACGTTATCGGGGCGGCACGAGTAGCCCATCAGGCCGAAGCGCCAGATCTTGCCGGCGAGCGGGCCCAGCCCGGCGCCGATTTCCAGGCCGAATTCGGTGAGCAGCGTCTTGCGTACTGCGGCCTCGTTCACGCCCTCGGGGCAGATCACGGCATTCATTTGCGGGATCTGGTGCTGCTCCTTCACCAGGAACTTGAGTCCCATGGCTTCCAACCCGGCCTTGAGCGCGGTGTGATGGCGCTGGTGGCGCGCCCAGCAGTTGTCGAGGCCTTCCTCGCGAATCAGCAGCAGCGCCTCGTGCAGTGCGAACAGCGAGTTGGTCGGCGCGGTATGGTGGTAGGTGCGGTTGGTCGCGCCCCAGTAGCCGAGCAGCAGATTCATGTCCATGAACCAGGAATGAATCTTGTCCTTGCGCGCTTTCACGTACTCCACCACGCGGTCGCTGAAAGACACGGGCGACAGCCCCGGCGTGCACGACAGGCATTTCTGGCTCGCGGAATAGATCGCGTCGATTTTCCATGCGTCGACCAGCACCGGCGAGCCGCCGAGCGAGGTCACCGCATCGACGATGGCAAGCGCGTCATACTTATGCGCGATTTCGACCAGCGTCTTCGCGTCCGACAGCACACCGGTCGAGGTCTCGGCGTGCACGAAGGCGACGAGGCGCGCGTCGCGGTTTTGCATGAGCGCGTCATCGAGCTTCTGCGGATCGACCGGTTCGCCCCACTTGTCCTCGACGACGATGGGCACGCCGCCGCAGCGCTCGACGTTTTCGATCATGCGCCCGCCGAATACGCCGTTGCGGCACACGATCACCTTGTCGCCCGGTTTCACCAGATTGACGAAGCAATACTCCATGCCGACCGAACCGGGGCCGGAGATCGGGAAGGTGAGCGCGTTTTTGGTCTGATACGCATAGCGCAGCAGGGACTTCAATTCCTCCATCATCTCGACGAATATCGGGTCGAGATAGCCGATCGCAGGCTGGCTCATGGTGGTCAGCACGCGCGGATGAATCTCGGTGGGCCCCGGCCCCATCAGCGTGCGTTGCGGCGGATGGAACGAATTGATGCGTTTTGCCGGTGCAAACTCATTCATCATGTCACTCCCTGAAAAAGTCGATCCGAAGAAACTCTCCCCGTCCGGCCGCGATTTGAGCCGGATCGGTTTTCTGGCATTGGCGCCATTGAGCACTTCGACGGCCGTGATTTGGCCGCCGGTCGAGTGCTCGACTTCCATCGCCCAGCGCGCCGGCACGTAGCCGGACTTGACCCAGTTGTTGACGACGGCGCGATCGAGACGGAAGCGGCGGGCGACTTCGGCTTGGCTGCCGAAAATGGCGACGAGGCGTTCAGCGCAGTTCATGGTTCATCTCTCGCAGAGAGATTAGCATGACAAAATTATTTTGACAATCTGACCTCGATATCAAAGACCTGGCTTCACGAGACAGTACACATCATCAAAGTGTATGTGCTCGCTCACATGAAATCCTCTTTGATATCAATGGCTTTATCACCTTCAGCCCAAGGGATACCGGCAGCGGTGACGGCCGGGAAATCGAACAATGCTCGATCCAAAAGATGCGAGGGTCGGACGTTTTGCATGCTGGTGAGTATGGTCTCGATGCGCCCGGGATGGCGTTTTTCCCACGCCCGCAGGAGCGCTTTGACCTCCTGGCGCTTCAGATTCTCCTGCGAGCCGCACAGATTGCAGGGAATGATCGGAAATTGCTTGAGCTCGGCGTAGGCCGCGAGATCCTGCTCTTCGCAGTAGGCGAGCGGGCGGATCACGATATGGTGCCCGTCGTCGGAAACCAGTTTGGGCGACATCGCCTTCAATGTCCCGCCGTAGAACATATTGAGGAAAAACGTTTCGATGATGTCGTCGCGGTGGTGCCCCAGCGCAATCCGGGTCGCGCCAAGCTCGCCCGCCACGCGGTAGAGCACGCCGCGCCGCAGCCGCGAGCACAGCGAGCACATGGTCTTGCCCTCCGGAATCACGCGCTTCACTACGCTATAGGTATCCTGCTCCGCGATGCGGAACGGCACGCCGCGTTGGGTCAGGTATTCGGGGAGCACGTGCGCGGGAAAGTCGGGCTGCTTCTGGTCGAGATTGACGGCGACGATGTCGAACCTGACCGGCGCGCGTTCCCTGAAGTGCAGCAGGATGTCAAGCAGCGCATAACTGTCCTTGCCACCGGAAAGACACACCATCACCTTGTCGCCGTCGCGAATCATGTCGAAATCGCCGATCGCCTGGCCGACCAAGCGCCGCAAGCGCTTGGCGAGCTTATTTGACTCGTACGACTCCTTCCGCTCCTCGGTGCTGCGGGGCTGTACGCGTATTGCCGTGTGTTCCATATCGTTCACTCGATAACGCGTGCCTAGCAGCCTGTCGGACTTAACAGTCCGTACAGGCTGCTAAAAGCAAAACCGGCTGACAATTCGGAAGAAAACCCACCCGAAGCAGCCGAATATGAAGAAAAGCGGTGATGAATTCGCATATCCGTCATCCTCTTTTGCAATTTTCCTGACGCCGGTTTTGCATTAGGAGTTTGTCGGGGCTAAGTCCGACAAACTCCTAGTGACTGGCGACGGGTTCATGCCCGTTCACTCCTTCACCCGTTCACTCGTTCACGTTTCTAAAGATTGACGCTTCTGCCGCCGTCTACTGCGATCACTTGTCCCGTGACGTAGGGCGCGGCGGCGATCAGGAATTCCACGGCCTTGGCGATATCGTCGGGCTCGCCGATGCGCTTCAATGCCGTTTGGTTGATGATGCGCTGGCGCGCCACTTCGTCCTGCCACGTGTCATCGTCCGGCCACAGGATGGTGCCCGGCGCGATCCCGTTGACGCGGATTTCCGGCCCCAGTTCGCGGGCGAGCGAGCGCGTGAGCGCGAGCAAGCCCCCTTTCGCCACATTGTAGACAACGTAATTTTTCATCGGCACCTCGGCGTGAATGTCGAGGATATTCACGATGCAGCCGTGGGCTTTCCTCAACTCGCGCGCGGCCGCCTGCGACAGGAACAGCGGCGCTTTGAGATTGGTCCCCATGAGATCGTCCCACGCCTTCTCGGTGATCTCACCCACGGCGGTCGGATAGAAGCTCGAAGCGTTGTTGACCAGAGCGTCGAGGCGGCCGAATGTTCTGACCGTTTCCTTGATCAGACCCGCGAACGACGCGGCCTTCAGCAAGTCGGCTTGCGTCAGCGCCACGGAATCCGCGCGCTGTGCGGTGAGTTCGGATACGAGCGCGCGCGCTTCCGCGGCCGAGGAGCGATAATGCACCATCAAGGTCGCGCCCGCGGCGTGCAGCCGCCGGCAAATCGCCGCGCCGACACGCTTGGCGCCGCCGGTGACGAGGACCACCTTGTCCTGCAGCGGTTGTGCCATGCGTATGAGTGCCTTCTCGTCCTCGAATGTGAGCCAAGTTTGCGGATTTTACCGGATTAACCCACCATTACGCTGATGAACCTGCCTGAGCCTTCCGCGGACGCACGGGCGCACAGCGCGCGCGTGGCCGCTCATATCCGAGCCGAGATTGAAGCCAGCGGAGGCTGGATCAGCTTCGCGCGCTACATGGAGCTAGCGCTCTACGCGCCGGGGCTGGGCTACTACATGGCGGGCGCCCGCAAGCTCGGGCAGGACGGCGACTTCGTGACCGCACCGGAGATTTCCGATTTGTTCGGACAGACGTTGGCGCAGCAGGTAAAGCACGTACTCGCCCCGGGTTGCGACGAAGTCCTGGAAGTGGGTGCCGGGTCGGGCGTGCTCGCCGCGTCGCTGATCGGGGAGCTCGAACGGCTCGGCGCGCTGCCCTCCCGTTATCTGATCCTCGAACTGTCGCCCGATTTGAGAAGCCGCAGCCGCGATACCCTGGCCGCGCGCGTGCCTCATCTCATGGAGCGCGTGGCCTGGCTCAACCAGTTGCCGCCGGCGTTCCGCGGATGCGTCATCGGCAACGAAGTGCTGGACGCGATGCCGGTCAACGTGGTCTGTCGCGACCGCGCTTCCCTGAGCGAGCAGGGTGTTGTGGTCGATGGCGACGGCTTCGGCTGGGCCGCCCGCCCGCTGCCGGAAGCGCTGCGCACGCAAATTAACGATTCGTACTTGCCGGCGCCCGGTTACTGCACTGAAATCCAGTTCGCCGCGCGCGGCTTCGTGCGCAGCCTGGCGCGGGTGCTCGAGCGCGGTGTCGCGCTGTTTGTCGATTACGGTTTTCCGCGGCGCGAGTACTACCATCCGCAGCGCGCGCGCGGCACGCTGATGTGCCATTACCGCCATCGCGCGCATGACGATCCGTTCTTCCTGCCCGGGCTGCAGGACATCACGAGTCATATCGACTTCACCGCAATCGCCGAAGCCGCCTGTTCATCCGGCCTGGAACTGCTCGGCTACACCAACCAGGCGCAGTTTCTCATCAACTGCGGCATCACCGATGTGCTCGCGCGCACGCCGGCGGAGGACGCTCGGGCCTATCTGCCGCTCGCCGCGCAGGTGCAAAAGCTCACCAGCCCGGCCGAGATGGGCGAGCTGTTTAAGGTCATCGCGCTGGGCCGGAACGCACCGCAACCGCTGCCCGGATTCAGGAGCGGCGACAAACGGCACACGTTATAGGTGCGCACTGATGGACTCATGGCTGGTATCGTCCTGGCCGTTCCGATGGTGGATAACCGTGATGGCGGCAACCGCGTTCGCCGGACCGGTAGCAGCCGCGGACGCCACCGCACCCGACACACCGGAAATCGCCAAGGCGAAATATCTGTGGTCGCAAAGCCCGCACGGCAAGCTGCTGGAGCGCATCCTGCCGCCCGCGATCGAGCCGCGCGAGCTGCCGGAGCCGCGGGCGGAAGGCGCGCGGCTCACCGCGCGCTACTGCGTGCAATGCCATTATCTTCCCAACCCGCAGATGCACACCGCCGCGAAATGGAAGCCGATCGTCGAGCGCATGGTCTGGCGCATGCAGGGCAAGGGCAACCTGGGTGAACTGATGAAAGAAATGATGGCGGATATCCGGGCGCCATCGGAACCGGAGATCGCGGTTCTCACCCGCTACCTGCAGAAGCACGGCCAGAAGGAAATCGATCCCGGGCACCCGGCGCTCACTTCGACCGCGGGGCAGATGTTCAGCATCGCCTGTTCTCAATGCCACGCACTGCCGGACCCCCGGCGCCACAGCGCGCGCGAATGGCCGGCGGTGGTCGAGCGGATGAAGCGCCACATGACGTGGGCTAATGTCGTCGTCGGCGTGAGCGAACTGCGCACCCTGCCCGAACTCAAGACCGAAGAGATCGTCCGCTTCCTGCAGCGTTACGCCCGCGCGGGGCCCAAAATCAAGTGACAAGTGACGGGGTATGGGTGACGAGATGCGAGTGACGAGATACAGGTGACGTACAACCTATCAATGCACTTCATCACCCTTAATCGTCACCATTATTTCGTCACCGGTATTCGGCTCTAGATGAAAGCAATGCAGCTCATCGCGCCGCGCACGGCGCTCAAGGTCGTGAATCTGCCCATCCCGCAGCCCGGAGCCGGGCAGCTATTGATCAAGGTTCGCGCCTGCGGCGTTTGCCGCACTGATCTGCACGTCATCGACGGCGATTTGACCGGCGGCAAAATGCCGATCATTCCCGGCCATGAGATCGTCGGCGAGGTGGTCGAGCGCGGCGCGGCTGTCGAACGCTTCAATATCGGCGACCGCGTGGGTGTACCGTGGCTGGGCGCCACTTGCGGATCCTGTCACTACTGCTCGAGCGGCCGCGAGAACCTGTGCGACGGCGCGCGCTTCACCGGCTACCACCTCGACGGCGGCTACGCCGAATACACGCTCGCGGACCAACACTACTGCTTTGCGATTCCGACCGAATACGATGACGTCGCTGCGGCGCCGTTGCTATGCGCCGGGCTGATCGGTTACAGATCTCTGGTGGCAGCAGGCGATGCGAAAAGGCTCGGCATTTATGGCTTTGGAGCCGCCGCGCACATCGTTGCCCAGGTTGCACGCCACCAGGGGCGTGAGCTCTACGCGTTCACGCGCCCAGGCGATGCCGAGGGTCGGAAGTTCGCACGCGAACTCGGCGCGTTGTGGACGGGCGATTCGACTGCCGCGCCGCCCGAGCCGCTTGACGCCGCCATCATTTTCGCGCCGGTCGGCCCGCTCGTCGTCGCAGCGCTGAGGGCAACCGCCAAGGGCGGCACCGTCGTGTGCGCCGGCATCCACATGAGCGAAATTCCGGCTTTCCCCTATCACCTCCTCTGGGGCGAACGCGCCATCCGTTCGGTCGCGAACCTGACCCGCCGCGACGGGGAAGAATTTCTCGCGCTCGCGCCGCGCATCCCGGTGCGGACTTCAACCGAATCCTTCGCGCTCACGCAGGCCAACGAAGCCCTCGCCCGCCTGCGTGAGGGACGCATTACCGGCGCCGCGGTGCTTATTCCGTAAACGGTGACGAAGCGACGCCGTGCCAGGGGTCGGAGCACGCGAACGGGTATTTTCAACGGCCCCTCAATCGATCCGCGCGCCGGTCGCCTTGATGACCTTCGCCCACTTGGCGTTTTCGTCCCTGACAAGAACGCCGGGGCCGGAGCCCTTGTAGGGCACGTGCACGGTCTTGATTCCAGCCATCAAGTTGAAGAGCTCGCTGCCCAGGTGCATGGAAGTGCCGTTGCCGGCGGACGGGAAATCGAGCTCGCCCGGCCGCTTCTTCGCCAACGCGATCCGTTCGCGGGTGTTCCTGGCCGGCAGCGATGGATGCACGCACAGGATCAGCGGGGAAGCGGTCACCATCGAGATTGGCGCGAAATCCCTCTGGGGGTCCCAGCTCAGCTTGGAGTAGAGGCTCGTGTTGGTGGCGAGAAAAAACGTTCCCATGAGGAGGGTGTATCCATCCGCGGGACTGCGGGCGACGAGTTCGGCGGCGATGTTGCCGCCGGCGCCGACGCGGGGCTCGACCGTGACCTGCTGTCCCAGGTACTCGGTGAGCTTGGCGGCGAAGGCGCGGGCGACCACGTCGCTCGCGCCGCCCGAGCGCTCCACTTCCGGCACGATATCGCGGTTGGGCACCGGCCCGATGGCCGCGATGATCGGGTCGCCGGCCTCGACCGGCGTGCGCACGCCTCCGACCACGGCCCAGACCGTGTCGCCTTCCACCGATTCCACCGGGGCGTTGGCGAACACCCCCGCGCGCCGCCTTTCTCCAGGCGATCCAGCACGTCGTAGCGGTTGTTGCGAGCCATCTCCTTGGCGATCACCGGCAGGCCCTCGATCACCGTAGCCTTCACCCCGCGGTAGTGGATGAGCGTGTCGGCGGTCTCGATACCGACCATGCCGCCGCCGATGATGGTCATGCGCGCGCCGCGCGGCACACTCTCCCGCTCGAGGAGCACGTCCCAGGCTTGCAGCACAGGAATATGCGTTTGCACCGGAAACGGGAGCGGCCGCGGCTTCGCGCCGGTCGCCATTACCACCAGGTCGGGCCCGAAATCGCGGATCGACTCGGCGGTCGCGTTCACCCCGGTGCGTACCGGAACACCCAGGCTCTCGACCTGCCGCCAGCGGTAGGTCCAGACGCCCTTCACATCGGCCTTGTCCGAGGCGGCCAGCGCCAGCGGCATTTGGCCGCCCGGCTGCGCGGCCTTTTCCCAGATTTCGACCTGGTGCCCGAGGCCCGCCGCCACGCGCGCGGTTTCGACACCGGCCACGCCCGCGCCCAGCACCAGGATGCGCTTGCGCCCCGATGCGGACCGCGGCACCGCGTCCTTGCGCAGCTGCGGCTCCGCCATCTCGATGCGCTCGAATTCGAGGCCGACCATGGGATTGGTTACGCAGGCGACGGCGCGCTCCAGCGCCTGGACGAGCGCGATCATGTCCTGCTCGCTATAGCCGCCGTCGCAGTACTCGGTCGCGCTCACCCGCACCATGAGCGGGAAGTCGGGCAACTCGCCGTGCACCAGCGCCACGGTTTCCAGCAGGAAACGCATCCGGTTCTCGAGCGTCCCGCCGTAGTGGTCCTCGCGCCGGTTGATGCGCGGGCTGAAGAACTGCTGGAACAGGTAGCCGTTGGCGAGCGTGAATGCCGGAATGATATCGCGCCGCGTGGTAAGCTTTGCAACATATTCCCGATAGACCAACGCGTGGACGCAACGCCGCGCGCCGCAGCCGCGGGTTGCAATCACCCGTCACATGAGGAGAGGAAATATGCGTGTCGGCTTCATCGGTTTGGGCACCATGGGCAGCAGCATGGCGTTGAATGCGCGCAAGGGCGGGCACGATCTCGTCGTTCACGACCTGCGGCGCGACGCGGCATCGCCCCATCTCGCTGCCGGCTGCACCTGGGCGGACTCGCCCGCGGCGGTGGCCAAGGACGCGGACATCGTGCTGACTTCGCTGCCGGGGCCGCGCGACGTCGAAGCCGTCGCGGAAGGGCTGATCCAGACCATGCGGCCGGGCACGCCGTGGTTCGACCTCTCGACCAATTCACCGACCGTGATGCGCCGCCTGCACGAGCGCTTTGCCGCGAAAGGGCTGCCGGTGCTCGATGCCCCGGTCAGCGGGGGACCGAAAGGCGCGAAGAGCGGGAAGCTCGCGCTCTGGGTGGGCGGCGACAAGGCCGTCTTCGACAAGTATCGCAAGGTGCTCGACGCCATCGGCGACCAGGTGCGGTATATCGGCCCGATCGGGGCCGGCTCGATCGCGAAACTGGTGCACAACGCCGCAGGTTACGCGATTCATTGCGCGGTAGCCGAAGTGTTTACCATGGGCGTGAAGGCTGGCGTCGAGCCGCTGGCGCTCTGGTCCGCGATCCGCCAGGGGGCGCTGGGGCGCAAGCGCACCTTCGAGCGCATGGCCGACCAGTTCCTCCAGGGCAAGTTCGAGCCGCCGGACTTCGCGCTCAATCTCGCCTTTAAGGACGTAACGCTCGCCACGGAGCTCGCGCGCGAAATCGGCGTGCCGATGCGCATGGCATCGCTCGCCCACGCGGAAATGGCCGAGGCGATCAACCGCGGCTGGGGCGCCAAGGACTCGCGGGTATTCCTGCTGCTGCAGGAAGAGCGCGCGAAGGTGGAGATCAAGGTGCCGGCGGCGGATATCCAGTCGGTGATCGAGCGCGAGGGCTAAGAGTTTGTCGGACTTAGCCCCGACAAACTCCTAATGCAAAACCGGCGCCAGGAACATTGCAAAAGAGGATGATGGATATGCGAATTCACCCCTGTTTTTCTTCATATTCGGCCGCTTCGGGCGGGGTTTCTTCCGAATGGTCAGCCGGTTTTGCTTTTAGCAGCCTGTCGGACTGTTAAGTCCGACAGGCTGCCAGGACGAGCATGCAACTTCCGAACTACGAGGTTTACGCGATCAAGTATGCGCGGCGCGATGCGCGGCGCCCTGAGCACTTCATCGGCGGCGATCCCCACGACGCGCCGATGCCGATGGATTATTTCGTGTGGCTGGTCCGCAGCGGGGAGCGGACGATCGTGGTGGACACCGGCTTCACCGCGGAGGTGGCAGCGAAACGCAAGCGCGAATACATCCGCACGCCGAAAGCAGGGCTGGCCTTGCTCGGCGTCCAGGCCGAAGCGGTGCGCGAGGTCATCATCACGCACATGCACTACGACCACGTCGGGACGTTCTTCGACTTCCCGAAGGCTGTTTTCCATCTGCAGGACGAAGAGATGCGCTTCGTTACCGGCCGCCACATGCGCCACGCGCGCTTCGCCCACTCGTTCGAGGTCGAGGACGTGGTCGGCATGGTGCGGATGCTGTTCAAGGGCCGTGTCCTGTTCCACAAGGAAGTGGAGGAACTGGCCCCCGGCGTCAGTCTGCATCACATCGGCGGGCACACGCCGGGACTGCAGTCGGTACGGGTCCACACGCAGCGCGGCTGGGTGGTGCTCGCATCGGATGCGGCCCACTATTACGAGCACATGGAGACCGGGCGCTGCTTCACCTCCATGTTCAATCTGGGAGACGCGCTGGAGGGCTACGACACGCTGCGCCGGCTGGCGGACTCGCCCCGGCACATTGTCCCGGGCCACGATCCTCTCGTGATGGCGCGCTACCCGGCGGTTACGAAGGAACTCGAGGGCATTGCGGTCAGGCTTGACGTCATGCCGCGGGAATAGACGGCGCGCAGGCAAGCGACGTCACTCGTCACGCATCACTCCTCACCAGTCACGCTTCTCAGGCCTTGGCGAGCGTGATATCCGGACCCGCGGCAAGGAATCTTCTACGCGTAAACATCAGCAGCCTCCAGCGCTCACCCCCTAACCTTCCCCCCGCCTTGCGGGGGGAAGGAAATATTTTCCCTTTCGCCTCAATCCTTACGCCTTACGCCTCTCGCCTGTCGCCTCTCTTACGAAGGCACCTTCATACCGCGCTGCACCGCGGGGCGCGCCGAGGTCGCGTCGAACCAGCGTTTGACGTGGGGAAAATTGTTGAGATCGGTCTTGTGCCATTCGTAACGCGCCACCCACGGATAAGTCGCGATGTCGGCAATCGAGTACTCGTCGGCGAGATACTCGTGCTGCTGCAGACGGCTGTTCAGAACACCGTAAAGCCGCCGGGTTTCTTTCACGTAGCGCTCGATCGCGTACGGCACAGCCTCCTTCGCCGCGCGCAGGAAGTGGTGCACCTGCCCGAAAATCGGCCCCACGCCGCCCATCTGGAACATCAACCACTCCAGCGCGAGGTATCGCCCGCGCACCGACTGCGGCAGCAGCTCACCGGTCTTGCCGGCGAGGTAGACGAGGATCGCGCCCGACTCCATCATCGTCACCGGCTCGCCGCCGGGGCCGCCGGGATCGACGATCGACGGGATCTTGCTGTTCGGGTTGATCGCGACGTACTCGCGTTTGAACTGATCGCCCTTGCCGATGTTGATTGGATGCACCCTGTACGGCAGCGCGAGTTCCTCCAGCATGATGGAAATCTTGCGACCGTTGGGAGTGCTCCAGGTATACAGATCTATCATTACGCTCCTTCGTGGCTCATGGATCATCAGTCACGCATTGTCAGTGACGCCTTAATACCTGTTGTATCGCGTCGAGCCGCGCTCCGCGTATCCGGCTGCGTATCTCACCCGGACTCTGCGCCGCTTTGGCGATTGCGCCGGCGTCGATCGCTGCCGCTGCTTGCCGTGCCCGCTCGAGCACATCCCGTACCACGTCGGTTTCCGGTTCGCCGGCAAGCGCGGCGGTAATCAGCTCGGCGAAGCGCTCGGGTTTGCGCCAGGCGTCGGCCGCGTCGAGCAATTCGAGCAGCGCCGCGGCGTCCAACTCGGCAGCGTCGACGATGGTATTGGCGTGACGCGCCGCGAACAGCGCAAGGTCGCGGCAAGCGGCAGGCGCTTTGAGCCGGCCGGCGAGCGCCTCGACCGCGAGCGGGTCGAGCGGGCGGGCGAGGGCCGCAAAGCGCGCTTCGAGCGATCCGCCCTCGCGCGCCACGGCATCGAGCGCGGCGAGTGAAACGGCGGCCGCTTCGCCACCGTCGAACAGGGCGTCGAGTTCGGGTGCAACCCGCGCGAGCGCCCCGCACTCGCGCAGCACGTCGAACATGCGCGACGGCTTTCCTTCCATCAGCCCGCGCGCGAATTCCTGCCATACGCGTTCGGCCACCAGCGCGTCGGCCTCGCCGTCCATCACCATGCGCCGCATCAGCGCGAGCGTCTCCGCCGCGATCGCGAAGCCGTAGCGCGCCGCAAAGCGCGCCACCCGCAGGATGCGCACCGGGTCCTCGGCAAATGCGGGGCTGACGTGACGCAACACACCCGTTCTGAGATCGACGGCGCCGTTGAACGGATCGATGATGGCGCCGTCCCGATCCCTGGCAATGGCGTTGATGGTGAGATCGCGGCGCTGCAGATCCTCTTCGAGCGTGATGTCCGGCGCGGCGCGAAACTCGAAGCCGTGATAACCACGCGCGATCTTGCGCTCGGTGCGCGCCAAGGCATATTCCTCGTGCGTCTCGGGATGCAGAAAAACCGGGAAATCCCTGCCGACCGGCTTGAACCCGAGCTTGACCATCTCCTCGGGGGTGGCGCCGACCACGACGTAGTCGCGGTCCGTTACCGGCAGCCCCAGCAGTTCATCGCGCACCGCGCCGCCGACGGAGTAGATTTTCACGACAAAGTGAAAAGTGAAAAGTGAAAAGTGATCCCCCACCCCCACCCTCCCCCCGTGACGGGGGAGGGAATCAACCACGTTTCACGTTTCACGTTTCACCTTTCACGCTTGCGTACGGCTCGTCGGCGGCGACGAAGGCGGTTTCCTGGCGCGCGGCTGCCATCCATTCCTGCACTGCCGCCAGCCCGCGCACGGCATCGGCGTAGGCCTGTGCCACCGGCGGCATTTCGACAGCGTAGGTCGCAAAGCGCATCGCTCGATGCCTTGCGGGTGCCCGTCTTCGTCGAACCACAGCTGGATTTCCTCGAACGCGATGCCCGCCTGGCGCAGCAGCACCCAGGGCCGCATCGACCACGAGGAATAGTTCTTGTTACCGATGACCAGTTGTAGCCTGGCCATGTCACCTGCCGGCGCGATTGCGGAAACGCTGATAGCGCATGCGCGGCGTCTGGAGCGCGAGCCAGGCCGGCGCCACCGCTTCCAGCGCGGCCGGCGGGATGCCGAATGGAAATTCGCAGTGGCAGACGCTGTCGACCTTCATCGAGTAATAATTGTCGCGCGTCAGCAGTTTGACCGGCAGCCACTCCATGGCGAAGGCCTGCCAGTAGGAGAGAGTATCGTTGAGTCCGATCACCGGCCGCGCGTGTCCCGTCATCCTGCCGACGTACTCGACGAGTTCCCGCAGCGTGTAGGCCTTCGGGCCGCACAGGTCGTAGCTCTTTCCGAAGCTCGTGAGGTCTTCCAGGCTTTTCACAAACGCCGCGGCGACATCCTCGACAAACACCGGCTGGAAGCGCGCATCGGGGCTCGCCAGAAACACGACCGGCAGAAATCTGAGCAGGCTCGCGAACAAATTGAGAAAGCTGTCTTCGCGGCCGAAGACTACCGACGGGCGGAACACGGTGACGTCGAGCCCGGAAGCGCGTACAATCGCTGCCGCTTCACCTTTGCTGCGCAGATAGGCGCTGGGCCCGTTGGCGTCGGCGTTGAGCGCGCTCATGTGAATATACCGCCGCACGCCTTCCCGCCGGCACGCCGCAGCCACCTTGCGCGCGAGTTCCACGTGTGCCTGGGCAAAGCTGTGCCTGCCACGTCCGTCGTGCAACACACCGGCCAGGTTGATTACAGCCTCGACACCGCGGATGGCGCGCGTGAGATCGTCCGGGTCGTGGACATCCGCCGCGGTCAGCTCCACGGTCGGCAGCAGGATCAGTTGCTTGACGCGCTCGGGGTCGCGCGTCGGCACGCGCACGCGATAGCCCTGTGCGGCGAGCCGGTGACAGATATGCCGGCCGACAAATCCGCTGCCGCCAATCACACAGACTGTTGTTATATCCATGCCCGGGTTCTACTCCTCACGCCTTAGGAGTTTGTCGGGGCTAAGTCCGACAAACTCCTAGGGGGTATCGCCCAGCGCCGGCTCGCGGTCACGCAGCCGCGGTCCGATCACGCCGAGGCGCTGTTTCAACGACTGCACCTGCTCGCCTAAGGTCTGGGCATAGTAGGTCGCGTTGCTCATCACCTTCTTCACATAGTCGCGGGTTTCGTTGAACGGGATGGTCTCGGCATACACCGCGCCCTCGATCGCTGCGCCCGGGCGCCAGCTCCTGGCGCGCCCCGGCCCCGCGTTGTAGGCGGCCGACGCCATCACCGGGTGGCCGTCGAGCGTGTCAAGCACGTGGCGCAGATAATAGGTCCCCAGACTCACGTTGGTGTCGATCTCGGTGACCTGCGACCAACGCCAGTCCTTCAAGCCCAACTTCTTCGCCACCCAGCTCGCAGTGGCCGGCATGAGCTGCATCAGTCCGCTCGCTCCGGCGCGCGACTTGGCGTCGGCGATGAAGCGGCTTTCCTGCCGGATCAGACCGTAGACCCAGGCTTCGTCGAGACCCAGTTCGCCCACCCGAACCTTCAGCACGTCGCGGTATGGCGCGAGATACCGCAGGCTGAAATCGTGCATTGCAACCGTTCTGTCGGCGGTGTTGATGGCGCGGTCGTAGATTTCATGGCGTCGCGCAACTTCCGCCGCGGTGAGCAGTTGTTTGTCATCAAAACCGCGGATCGTCCACAGCCATTCGCGTATGCCGTCGAGGCGCAGATTGAAACGGTAGAGTTCGAGCGCGCGGCGAATGCCGGGAAGCTGGCTGACCGCGCGCAGGTCCTCGGCGCTCGGCTTGAACAGGGTCGCGGGGCTGGTGATTTTGCCGCCGAGTTCCTCGGTCGCAAGCTGGCCGTAGAAATTGAATTCCGCGGCGAGCGGTTTGAGGATGGCCTCCGCCTCCTCCGACTTGCCGAGTGCTTTCAGCGCGCGCGCTTTCCAGTAGCGCCAGCTTGCGTCTTCGCTCTCTTTCTGGGTCATGCCAGCGATGGCGTCGAGCACTTCTTCCCAGTTCCCGGCGCGCAACGCGGCGCGCGCTTTCCATGCGAGCTGCAAATCGGAGAGATCGGCCGCCCGCGCAAACCAGGCAAGCGCATTCGCGTCGTGGCGCATCGCGCCGTAATAAGCGATCAGCCCCCACACATAGCCGCGTTCCTCGGCGTTGAAGCGCTCTTCGAGCCGCGCCCAATGGGCCGCGGCCTGCTGCGGCGAAGTGCGCGCCAGGCGATGCACCGCAAACATCGCGGTCTCGCGCCCGGCGCGGCTCTTGAAATCGGGTTTCTTCTTCTCCAGGTAGCCGCCCGGATTGGAGGCAATGAAGTTCAACGCCTTGGCGTCGGGCATCTGCCCTTGCGGCAGATACTCCGCGACGCGTCCGGCAAGTCCCGCCTGGCCGGCTTCAAGCACGAGCCGGATGCGCGTCCACACGTCGTCGCTCGACAGCTGCTGCGACGCCGCCAGGGCGTTGAATAGAGGCGTGCAGCTCTCGGGCAGGTCGCGGCCCACGAACCACAGCGGCCGCGCCTCGCGCAGGGCCAGGGTATCGATTCTCACCCTCGACTGCAACGAATAACAGGTGATTTCGAGGTCGTCGTTGAGAAGCTGCGGCAGTTCGGCTTCGAACAACTCCCACTGCTGGTTCTTGCCGAGCAGCTTCAGCCAGTCATTGCGCAGCCGTTCGGAAAGAGGGCTGTCGCGGTTGGAATTGATAAAGCCCCGGACATCCTCCGGGTTAGCCGCATCGAGCCGCGTGCGCAGCCGCCAATACGCGACGTACGATTCGAGCAAGTGGCCCTTGAGGCGCTGCGCATAGAGTTCGAGTTTTTTGCTGTCGCCGACGCGGAACGCCTCGCGTGCGGCGAGAAAGTCGTCGTCCCGGCTGGCAGCCGATGCCGAGGCGCTCAACAGGGCCAGCAACACCCACACCAGCAGTCGTGTCATCATCCTCAAGTCCACGTCTTATCTGCTTAATTCTAGCCGAGGAACATGCGGTACGCCGCGTTCCTGCTTTCGTCGCAGTAGGGATAGCCAACCTTCGCGAGAAAGGCGCGGAATTTCTTCTTGTCCTGCGGCGGGACCTGCATGCCGACCAGCACGCGCCCGTAATCGGCGCCGTGGTTGCGGTAGTGAAACAGGCTGATGTTCCAGCCGCGGCTCATCGCGTTCAGGAACTTCATGAGCGCGCCCGGCCGCTCCGGAAACTCGAAGCGATAGAGGATCTCGTTGGCGACCGCCGGCGCGTGCCCCCCGACGAGGTGCCGGACATGGAGCTTGGCGAGTTCATTGTCGCTGAAGTCGAGCGTCCTGAGCCCATGCCTTCGGAGCGAACGCACGAGCCGCGCGGTTTCCTCGCGGTCATGCACCTGCACACCGACAAACACATGCGCTTCCTTCGAATCAGCGTAGCGGTAGTTGAACTCGGTGATATTGCGCGGCCCGAGCAGCGCGCAGAAGGTCTTGAAGCTGCCAGGCCGCTCCGGGATGGTGACGGCCAGGATCGCCTCGCGCTGCTCGCCCAACTCGGCTTCCTCGGCGACAAAACGCAGGCGGTCGAAATTCATGTTCGCGCCACAGGCGATCGCGACCAGCGTCTTGCCGCGGATCTTGGTGCGCTCCACGTAGGCCTTGGCGCCGGCGATCGCGAGTGCGCCCGCCGGCTCGAGGATGGCGCGCGTGTCCTCGAACACGTCCTTGATCGCAGCGCACATCGCGTCGGTGTCGACCCGGATCATGTCGTCGACGAGTTCCCGGCACAGACGGAAGGTCTCGGCGCCCACCTGCTTCACCGCCACCCCGTCGGCAAACAGCCCCACCTGATCGAGCTTGACGCGGCGGCCGCTCTTGAGCGACCGATACATCGCGTCGGCATCCTCGGGCTCGACGCCGATCACCTTGATCTCCGGACGCAGACGCTTGACGTAGGCGGCGACGCCGGCGATCAGCCCGCCGCCGCCGACCGCGGCGAAAATGGCATGGATCGGTTTCGTGTACTGGCGCAGGATTTCCATGCCTATCGTGCCCTGGCCGGCGATGACGTCGGGGTCATCGTAGGGATGGACGAAGGTGAGCCGGCGCCTGCGCTCGAGTTCGCGCGCGTGGAGGCTGGCCTCGTCGTAGGAGTCGCCGTGGAGCACCACATTGGCGCCCCGCGCGCGCACTGCGTCGACCTTGATCTGAGGCGTGGTCACCGGCATCACGATCGTCGCCTCGCAGCCCAGCTTCTGCGCCGCCAGCGCGACCCCCTGCGCATGGTTGCCGGCGGAGGCCGTGATGACACCGCGCTTCAATGCCGCCGCCGGGAGCTTCACCATCTTGTTGTAGGCGCCGCGCAGCTTGAACGAAAACACCGGCTGCATGTCCTCGCGCTTGAGCAACAGGCGGTTGTGCATGCGCCGCGAAAGACTGGGCGCGACTTCCAGCGGACTCTCGATCGCGACATCGTAGACCCGCGCGTTGAGGATGCGCTCCAGGTAGTCGATTTTCTTCATATCAGGCACGGAGAAAGCAGGACGCCAAGGGTAGCAGGAATGGGGAGTTAGGGTAAGCGGTAAGCAGTAAGCGGAACCACAGCGAAAGCGGGCCTTGCTGCTCACCGCTCACTGTTTACCGTTTACCGTTTCCCGTTTACCATCCTCGATAATGACCCAGGACGAAATGAAACAAGCGGCCGCCAAAGCCGCACTCGCCCACGTTGCCGCCGACGGCGTGGTCGGCGTGGGCACGGGATCGACCGCCAATTTCTTTATCGCCGAGCTCGGCCGGATCAAGCACAAGCTCGATGGCGCGGTCGCGAGCTCGGAAGCCTCGGCGCAGCGCCTGAAGCAGCTTGGCATCCCGGTGCTGGAGTTGAACAGCGTCAAGGACCTGCCGGTCTATGTTGACGGCGCTGACGAAATCACCCGTCACCTTGCCATGATCAAAGGGGGCGGCGGCGCCCTCACCCGCGAAAAAATCGTGGCGGCGGTCGCGCGCAAGTTCGTGTGCATTGCCGATGAAACCAAGCTCGTCGAGGTGCTCGGCAAGTTTCCGCTCCCGGTCGAGGTGATCCCCATGGCGCGCTCTTACGTCGCGCGCGAACTCGTGAAGCTGGGCGGCCAGCCGGAGTGGCGCCGGGGTTTTACAACCGACAACGGCAACGTCATCCTCGATGTGCATAATCTCGAGATTCTCAAGCCCGTCGAGCTGGAGACCACGATCAATCAGATCGCCGGGGTCGTAACCAACGGGCTTTTCGCGCGCCGCGGCGCCGACGTGCTGTTGCTCGGTACCGCAGGCGGCGTGCAGACGTTCACGCGAAAATGAATGGACATCAAACCGTCACTATTGGCTGCTAGCGTCGCAAGTCCTCTTTTTTGACGAAGAGGGATAGCGCCTCGCCTCGGGATTATTTATACTTCACGCATCTCGATCACGCACCAAGAGCGCACAGCAACGATGACCGTCCAGCACACGTCCGGGCCAGATCGCAGTGCACAAGCGTAGCAGCCTGTCGAAGCGCCAAGTCCGACAGGCTGCTAGCGCCTTCGTCGCCCCCAGCGTCAACTTCCCGCGCTTTGCGCGCGGGCCCGTGCCCCAGCCGCTCTTCTCCTTCGACACTGCAACAGCCTGCTGCCATGGCTGAATACTCCTCGCTCGCAGCCGTCGACCTGGGCTCAAATAGTTTCCACTGCCAGATCGCCCGCGTGGTCGGCGATCAGATCTACCCGCTCGATGCGCTGCGCGAGCCGGTGCGCGTCGGCGCCGGGCTCACCGAGGACAAGACGCTGGACGAGGAGTCCCAGGAACGCGCACTTGCTTGCCTGCAGCGCTTTGGTGAGCGGTTGCGCGGATTCGACCGGCACACGGTGCGCGCGCTCGGCACCAACACGCTGCGGGTGGCCAAGAACGCTGCCGCGTTCCTGAAGAAGGCCGAGGCCGCGCTCGGCTTTCCAATCGAGGTCGTGGCCGGGCGCGAAGAGGCGCGGCTGATTTACCTGGGCGTGGCGCACAGCCTGCCGGTGTCCAAGGAAAGGCGCCTGGTCGTGGACATCGGCGGCGGCTCGACCGAAATCATCATCGGCGCCAATCACCGGCCGCAGAAGCTGGACAGCCTGTTCATGGGCTGCGTCTCCTACAGCCTGCGCTTTTTTCCAGACGGCAAGGTCAGCAAGGCCGCGATGAAACAGGCTGAGCTTGCGGCGCGCACCGAATTGCAGCCGATCGTCGCCGGCTTCTCGCGTCGCAACTGGCAGCAGGCGGTGGGCTCGTCGGGGACGGTGCGCGCGCTTGCCGATATCCTGCAGCTGAACGGCTTCGGCGACGGGCATATCACACCTGACGGCATCGACCGCCTGCGTAGTTGCCTCATCAAAGCCGGTGACATGGCCAGGACCGAACTCGCGGGTCTGCGCCCCGACCGGGTGCCGGTGCTGCCGGGCGGGCTCGCCATCCTGAACGCCTTGCTGTCCGAACTCGATATCGACACCATGGTGGCAGCGACCGGCGCCATGCGCCAGGGCATGCTCTACGACATGCTCGGCCGTTTCCACCACAAAGACATGCGCGATGTGACGGTGAGTCAGTTCATGCAGCGCTATCACGTTGATGCGCTGCAGGCGCGGCGCGTCGGCGCGCTTGCCAACGCGCTCTACAACAAGCTCACCGCCGACGCCGGGAAGGCGAACGAAGCCGCACCGAACTACATTGCGTGGGCCGCCAAGCTGCACGAGATCGGCATCTCGGTCGCCTACAGCGGCTACCACAAGCACTCGGCCTACATCATCAACAACGCCGATATGCCGGGTTTTTCGCGCGACGAGCAAACGCGACTGTCCCTGCTGGTGCTGTCGCACCGCCGCTCGCTAAAAAGGGTCTCCGAGAAAGCCGATGTGGACGTCGACTGGAACCTGGTGCTGGCGCTGCGGCTCGCCGCGCTGCTCTGCCGCCGTCGCTGCGACGTCACGCTGCCGCCGATCCAGGCCAGGGCGCAGGGGCGCAAGTTCCGCCTCACCCTCGAGCTCGACTGGCTGCTGAGGAACCCACTCACAGTCACCGCGCTGCGCGACGAAGCAAGAGAGTGGGACAGGATCGGGTTCGAACTCAACATCAAACCGCTGCAGGAACTGGAAGCCACCGATCTGATCGCCGCCTGAGGCTGTCGCCTTCAGGCGCCGGTTGTCCAACGCGGCGGCATGACTGTCCATTCACCATTTACGATCGACCGTGTTGCGAAATAAATCCGCCTTGACACGCATGCGCGGGACAACGGTGCCGCAGACCATGCGCGCCGCGGGCCGTATCGCCGACCTGCGCTGGCCAGGCAGCAATGCCGACACACGCGGGTTGCTGGAGCGTATGCAGACGTTGCGCACTGCGGTGCGTGCGGTAGGGCGCACGCTCGCCAAAAACTGGCGTCCGCACTTGCGCAAACGCGAATTCCTGTCGAGCGCGGCAAACCTCGCCACCTACATCGGCCTGCGCCGCCACGACCTGCGTCCGATCCAGGATCATCTCACCACGCTCGGCCTGTCGTCCCTTGGCCGCTGCGAGGGCCATGTGATGGCGACTCTCGATGCGGTGATTCACGCGCTACAGCAAATGACCGGTGCGCGTGTGCCGCGCGGACGCGTTGCCAGCGTGGCGCGCGCGATGACGCGCGATCAGGTGCTCCTGCGCCGCCACACCAACCGGCTGTTCGGCGCGCCGTCCGCGAACCGCTGGACGCGCTTCATGGTGACCCTGCCGACCGAAGCCGCGACCGATTACGGCTTTGTGCGTGACCTGCTGAAACACGGCATGGATTGCGCGCGCATCAACTGCGCGCACGACGGGCCTCCGGCATGGCGGGCGATGGTCCGCAACATCCGCCGCGCCGAACGCGAGACCGGCCGGCCATGCCGCATCCTGATGGAGCTGGGCGGGCCGAAGCTGCGCACCGGGCCGGTAAGAACCGGGAAACCGCTGCTGCGAATCAAGGTCCGGCGCGATGCGGAAGGACGGCCGCAACAGCCGACGCAGGTGATTCTCGACGCCTCGGCACAGGCCGGCCATGCGGCGCCGACCGGCAAGGCTGGCGGCAGCGCGCCGGCGCGCATTGCAGTCGAGCGCGCCTGGCTCGACCACCTCCGGGCGGGCGATGCCGTCGAATTGGTCGACCTCAGGGGGCGCGAGCGCCGCTTAGCCGTAGGCAAGCGATTGTCAGATACCGCGCGCCTGGCGCGCGCAAGCCGCGGCGCCTGGATCGATGAAACCACGGTGCTCACGCACGCACCCAGACGCGGCATGGGCCGGGGCGGCGGGACGACCACGGTCGGCGCTATCGCCGCGCCGCCACTCGAGATCCGGCTCGAAAACGACGATCTGCTGCTGCTCACGCGCGAGGTGGTGCCGGGCGAACCCAAGCGTGTGAGCAAGCGTGGCGAGACGCTCGCGCCGGCCCGCATCTCGTGCAGCGAGCCGCAGATCTTTTCCACGCTCAAGGTCGGCCACCATGTCTGGATAGACGACGGCAAGATTGGAGCCCTCGTCGAAGCGCTCAACGAGCGCGGCGCGTGGCTGCGTGTCACGCATGCGCGTCCCGGCGGGGAACGCATCGGTCCCGGCAAGGGCCTCAATTTCCCCGACACCGAGATTCCGCTGCCGGCACTCTCTGCATCCGATCTCGCCGATCTCGACCTTGCCGCGCGGCACGCCGACATTATCGGCTTTTCGTTCGTGCGCAGCGCCGCCGACATGGACGAGCTGGTGCGGGCGCTGGCCAAGCGCGGGCGTCCCAGCCTCGGCCTCATCGCCAAGATCGAGACGCGCGCCGCGGTCAACAACCTGCCCGAGATCATCATTCACGGCGCCGGCAGCCATGCGTTCGGCGTGATGATCGCGCGCGGCGATCTTGCGGTGGAAATCGGCTATGAGCGGCTGGCGGAGATCCAGGAGGAAATCCTGTGGCTGTGCGAGGCCGCGCATGTTCCCGTGGTCTGGGCCACCCAGGTCCTCGAAGGGCTGGTCAAGCGCGGCCGGCCGTCGCGCGCCGAAATCTCGGACGCCGCGATGTCGGAACGCGCCGAGTGCGTAATGCTGAACAAGGGGCCATACCTGTTCCAGGCGCTATCGGTGCTCGACAACGTCGTCGCCCGCATGCAGTTTCACCAGCGTAAGAAGACCGCGCGATTTCGGGCGCTGCACTGGTAGCAAGAAGAGCAGTGAATGGTGAACGATCAACGTTGAGCGGTGAGCGGTGAGCGGTGAACGGCAAACAATGAAGCGGGATCTTGCCGCTATTGGCGGCCCGCTGTATACCTCCAGTTTCCGTCCGGTCAGCGCTTACCGCTCGCGGCTTACCGCTTACCGCTTACCGCCTGCCTTCTTGACGCGCGCGAGCGCCGCCTCGATTGCCTGGCACAGGGTTTTCAATACCTTGATCCGCGCGTGATACTTGTTGTTCGCCTCGACCAGCGTCCACGGCGCGAGCGAGGTTGAGGTGCGGTCCACCATGTCGCATACCGCCAATTCGTAATCGTCCCATTTCTTGCGGTTGCGCCAGTCCTCGGCCGTGATCTTGAAACGCTTGAAGGAAATCGTTTCGCGCGCCTTGAAGCGCTTGTGCTGTTCGTCCTTGCCGATCGCGAGCCAGAACTTGACGACCACGATGTTTTGCCGTGCGAGCTCCTGCTCGAAATCGTTGATCTCGGTATAGGCGCGCATCCAATCGGCCTCGGAACAAAACCCCTCGACGCGCTCGACCAGCACGCGGCCGTACCACGAGCGGTCGAAGATCACGAAGCGGCCGCGCCGCGGGACGTGACGCCAGAACCGCCACAGATAGGGCTGCGCGCGTTCCTCTTCGGTCGGTGCGGCGACCGAAATATTCTGGTAACGCCGCGCATCAAGCGCGCCCGTTACGCGCCGGATCGCGCCGCCCTTGCCGGCGGCATCGTTGCCTTCGAACACCGCAACTACCGCGATGTCCCTGTAACGCGGATCGCGCGATACTATATTGAGCCGGCCCTGCCATTTTTCGAGCTGCTTCTCGTACTCCTGCTTCGACACGTCCTGATCGAGCTGGAGCGCCCGCAGCACGTTGAGCTTATCGATCGACGGCAGCAGCGGCGGGTTCTTGTCCGGGAGCCGCTTAACCGGCTTCTCGTCGAGCCGCTCGCGCAGCGCCGCGAGCAGCGTCTTGCCCACCGTGAGGCTGCGGTGGGGAGGGTTGGCGCCCGGCACCACGAGCCACGGCGCCTCGCCGGTGCTGGTCTTGCGCAGGAACGGCTCGCACACCTTGTTGAAGCGATCGTAGAGCTTGTATAGCGCCCAGTCATTCTTGGTCACGCGCCAGCTGGTCTTGGGATCCTTCTCCAATGCCTTGAGCCGCTTCTTCTGCTGCTCCTTCGAAAGATGGAACCAGAACTTGAGCAGCAGCACGCCCTCGTCGGTGAGCATTTTCTCAAAGCGCAGGATCTCGGCGATGTGCTGGTCGAACCTGCCGGCGCCGATGCGCCCCATCACGCGGTCAACGACCGGCTGGGTGTGCCAGGCGCCGAAGAAGACGCCGATCTTGCCCTTGGGCGGCAGCGCGCGCCAGTAACGCCACATGCGCGGGCGCTCGTTTTCCTCGTCGGAAGGATCGGCAAAGCCGCTCGCCTCGATGTGGCGCGGATCCATCCACTCGTTGAGCAGGTTGACCGTCTCGCCCTTGCCGGCGCCCTCGACGCCCGCGACCAGGATCAGCACCGGAAAACGGCCGTTCTGCTTGAGATCGTACTGCGCGTTGAGCAGCGCCTCCCGCAGTTTGGGCTCCTGTCGGCGATAGGCAGTCTTGTCCACCTTGTGATAGAGATTCGCGGATTCGAACATGGGTTTTCTCCTTTCTATAGAAGATCGGGTGCGATTACCGCGCGCAGGATGGTGTCGCGGCCGCGGCGCGCGAGCCACCAAATCGCGCCCTTCTTGATGCTCCACTCCTGCGGCTTGCCGGTGAGCAGTAGCGCGGCCGTTTGTCCCAGCGTGGGCTGGTGTCCGACTACCACCACCGTGCTCTCGCCGTGCGGCCAGGCGGCAACCTTCAGAACCGCCTGCGAGTTGGCTCCGGTGCCGACCTCTTCGGTCACTTCGAATTTCCTGGTCAACGCCTGGGCAGTCTCGCGTGCGCGCCGTGCGGGACTCGCGAGGATTACCGCGTCTTTCGGCAGCCGCTCCTTGAGCCATGCCGCCATGCGCTCCGCCTGTTTAATGCCTTTCGCCGTAAGTCGGCGTTCGTCGTCAGGCATGCCGCTTTCCGCATCAGCATGCCGCCACAGAATGAGGTCCATAATGAGTGACTCGTGACTGGTACCCCTCAAGGGGGTATTGAAAAGAATGATTCGTGATCAGTGATTTGAAGCAAACGTCCTACCAGAACTTCTCGCTGGCGCGAAATGCTTTCCACGCGCCGCGCAACTCGCGCCTGAGCGTCAACGCACGGCCGTGGCTCCAGCCGAGCACGAGGCCGCGTGCTTCAGACATCGCCTTGCCCGCCCGCGCCCCGAATGCATCGTGCACGAGGCGCTCGACCGTGGCCGCATCGTTCATGGCGCCTAGTATATTCTGCAACCGAGCCAAATGGGACACCATGTCGCGCGCGCGTTTCGCCGCGAACAGGGTCACGAGGAAATCCATCGCGTAGCGCAGCTTCTTGACCGCGATGCGCAGCCGGTGCAGTTCGGCGGCGGATAATTGCCGCAACTTGCGTCCGCGTTTCCTGACCCGGGCATAGCGCCGCTCGAGCACGGCGGCGGCGAATTCCCCGGCGGGACTCCCCGGCGTCGCTGGTGATGGCTCGCCTGTTTCGCTGACCCATCTTTCCGCGGCCAGCCAGGCGGCGAAACCCAGCACCAGGCGCTGATAACGCGCGGAAGCCACCGCGCGCCGTGCTTTGCGATCGGCGGCGCGCCGCAGCCGCACGCACTCACGCGCAAACTGCGCCAGCGCCGCATGATCCGCAAATGCTTCGCGGATCGGCGGCAGTGTCTCGGACACAAAGACATCCCAGTCACGCGCCGGGCCGAGGGCGCCGGCGAGCCATCTGAACTCGGCCAGCAGCGGTTCAGTCGTCGTTTCCGGCAACACCGCTGCAAACCCCCTGAAGGCGGACCTCAACCGCCGCAGCGCGACGCGCATCTGGTGGAGATACTCGGGATCGCGCCCTTCCAGCATGCCGTGCTCGTTGGCCTGAAGATGATTAAGCGTCGTCCATGCAATGGTCTTGAATGCATCGCTTACGGTCATGTCTGCGGCAAGCTCTGCAGTAACCGTTTTGGCGGGCGTCGGCCGCTCGCCGCGGAATAGTGCGTAGCCGCGTTCGGCCTTGGAGCGGTTCTCGATACGCAGTGGGGCCACCTCGAGCAGCTTCAGCGCGAACTCGTAGACCTGCCAGGCCGGTCCCGATTTCAGCTCAAGCTCGAGCTCGCACACCGGTTCGGCAGTATCGCCGCTCTTGATCTCGCCCCGGTCCACGCTCACCTCTACGTTTACCCCGGGACTGAGCTCGATCAAGCGGCTGCTGCGGCTGAACTCGGTGACGAACACCGGTTTCAACTGCGCGCGCAGCTCTCGCGAAGCGAAGATTTCGGTCAGCGTGCTATCGGCGATCCTGGCGCAGTCCGGATACGGTCCGGCGACCTCGGTCTCGATCTCGACCCTCTGGTGCAGCCCGGCTTGCACCGTGCCACCGCCCTTTACGGTTTGCAGCCAGCGTCCGCCGCTGCGCCGCACCCGCAGCGCGACGCCGTGTTGCCACAGATCAAGTTCGGGCGTATCGAAGTAAAGGCTATAAAGTTTCCTCACCACCGGGCGCAAGTGGCCCTTGAGCAGCGGGTGCGCCCTCACTCGGCGCGCAGCCTCGGGAGAGACCCGCAGCTTGAGTTCGGTTTCGGTGACGGGGTTCACGATCAGACGTGATCGGGCTTGAACGGTCTCATCTTAGCCGAATCCGCGCCTGCCAGAAAACCAGAAACGGCTTCCGGTCACGCCGGGCGTCTGAGCGCGAGCATGTCGAGCAAGATGTCCTGCGCGGCGAGCGGCTTGCCACGGCGTCCCGTTTTCAGCTGATAACGGCCATCCTGGTCCATTTCCCACGCCTGGGAATTGTCTTCGAGGTAGGGTTTCAGGCCCTCGTTGATGACCCGTTTCTTGAGCCCGGGATCGAGTACCGGAAAGCAGATCTCGATGCGGCGGAAGAAATTGCGGTCCATCCAATCCGCGCTCGAAAGGTACACATCTTCGGCGCCGTTGTTGTGGAAATAGAACACGCGGGAGTGTTCGAGAAAACGGCCGACGATCGAACGCACGCGGATGTTGTCCGAAACGCCGACAAGGCCCGGCCGCAGCGCACATACGCCGCGCACGATAAGATCGATCGCAACCCCGGCCTTGGACGCGTCGTAAAGCGCCGCGATCACTTCGGGTTCGAGCAGTGCGTTCATCTTGGCGATGATCTGCGCCTTGTGGCCGGCCGCGGCGTGCTGCGCTTCGGTCTGGATCGCGCGCAGCACCTGTTTGTGCAGCGTGAAAGGCGATTGCCATAGGTGTTTCAGCCGGACCGCGCGCCCCAGCCCGGTCAGCTCGATGAACATGTCGTTGACATCGACGCCGATTTCCTCGTTGGAGGTAAAAAGGCCGAAGTCGGTGTAAAGCGTCGCCGTCCGCGGATGGTAGTTACCGGTCGCCAGGTGCACATAGCGCCGCAACCGCTCGTCCTCGCGCCTGACCACCATCGCCATCTTGGCGTGGGTCTTGTGGCCGACCACGCCGTAGACGACGTGCGCGCCGACCTCCTCCAGGCGCTGCGCCCAGTTGATATTGGCCTCCTCGTCAAAGCGCGCCAGCAGTTCCACCACCACGGTGATTTCCTTGCCGCTCTTCGCCGCCCCGATCAGGATTTCCATCAGCTCCGACTCCGCGCCGGTGCGGTAGACGGTCTGCTTGATCGCCACCACGTTGGGATCGCGCGCCGCCTGCTCGAGGAACGCAATCACCGGCCGGAACGACTGGAATGGATGATAGAGCAGGATTTCGCCGTTACGCATGGCGCTGAACATGTCGCTCGACGGTTCAAGCTCCTTCGGCAATCCCGGTATGAAGCGCGGAAATTTGAGATCGGGCCGCTCGACCCAGTCCGGCACGTTCATGAGCCGCACCAGGTTGACAGGCCCGTTGACGCGGTAAAGATCATCCGGGCCGAGGTTGAATTGCGCCAGCAGAAAATCCGAGATCTGCTGCGGGCAGTTCGCCGCGACCTCCAGCCTGACCTCGTCGCCGAACTGGCGGTGCGGAAGCTCGCCGCGCAGCGCGGTGCGCAGGTCCGTGATTTCCTCCTCGTCGACGAAAAGCTCGCTGTTGCGCGTCACGCGAAACTGGTGGCAATCGACTACCTTCATGCCGGCGAAAAGCTCCCTGACGTGCTCGTGCAGGATGGAAGACAGAAATACGAAATCGTAGTCGGCGGCGGCGATCTCGCGCGGCAGCCGGATCACCCGCGGCAGCACGCGCGGCGCCTGCACGATGGCGAGCCCGGAGCTGCGTCCGAAGGCATCCTTGCCCTCAAGCTCAACGGCGAAATTGAGGCTCTTGTTGAGCACGCGCGGAAAAGGATGCGCCGGATCGAGCCCGATCGGCGTCAGCACCGGCATGACCTCGCGGAAGAAGTAGGCCTTGACCCACTCGGCCTGCGCCGGCGTAAAGTCGGAACGGCGCAGGAAGCGCACGCGTTCGCTGGCGAGACCGGGCAGGATTTCCTGGTCAAGGAGCTGATATTGGGCGGTGACGAGGTCGTGCGCCTCCTGCGCGACTCGCTTGAACACCTGGTCGGCGCGCATGCGGTCCGGGCCGATCGGCGGCGATCCGGCCTCGATCTCGGCCTTGAGGCCCGCGACCCGGATCTCGAAGAACTCGTCGAGGTTGCTGCTGACGATGCAGAGAAACTTGAGCCGCTCGAACAGCGGGTGGCCGCGGTTCTCCGCCTGCGCCAGCACCCGCCGGTTGAAGGCGAGCTGACCCCACTCGCGGTTGAGGTACAGTTCCGGGGCAAGACGCGTCTTGCTCATGGTCGGCCTGTTTCCGCCGGACCGCTTGCCGAGTACCGGGCCGGGCGCTTACCTGGATGAGGGCGGCACGTAGCCGGCCGCAACATCGGCGCCATCGCCGAAGAAGTACTTATCCATCTGCTGCGCGAGGTAGTCGCGCGCCTTCTTGTCGGCGAGGTTGAGCCGGTTTTCGTTGACCAGCATTTTCTGGTGCTCAAGCCACTGTTTCCACGCTTCTTTCGACACGTTCTCGAAAATGCGTTTGCCGAGTTCCCCGGGGTAGGGCGGAAAATCCAGGCCCTCGGCGTCGCGCCCGAGCTTCACGCAGGTCACCATTCTTGCCATGTCCAGTGCTCCAGATTAACGGTCGAGTGTTACAGGATTGTTTCAAGCTACCATCGGCCTAGGAGTTTGTCGGACTTAGCCCCGACAAACTCCTAATGCAAAACCGGCGCTGGGAGACTTGCAGAAGAGGATAACAGATATGCGAATTCACCCGCGCTTTGCCTCAAATTCGACCGCTTCGGCTGGGTTTATTATGAATTGTCAGCCGGTTTTGCTTTTAGCAGCCTGTACGGATTGTTAAGTCCGACAGGCTGCTGGGTCACCATCAAGTGGAGCGGAATTCCAGGCTGGCGCACACCCTTGTGGCTGTCGCCAGCAGCGGGTGATCGATGCGCGGCTTCTCGAAGAAATAGCCCTGGACGCAGTCCACGCCGAATTCCCTGAGCATGTCCAGCGTCTCCTCGTCCTCGACGCACTCGGCGATGGTCGTCTTGTGCAGCCCGCGCGCCACCGACAGGATCGCCTTCACGAACAACTGGTTGTCGTAGTCATTCGGCAGGTTACGGATGAACAGCCCGTCGATCTTCACCGAATCGACCTGCAGGTACTTGAGATAGGCGAAGGAAGAAAAACCGGTGCCAAAGTCATCGAGCGAAACGCCGCAACCGGTCTGGCGCAGCGCCTCGATGAAGCGCTGCGCGTCATGCAGGTCCGATACCGCCGAGGTTTCAGTGAGTTCCACCAGCAGTCGCCGCGGCAGCACGTCGTAGTGCCTGAGCTGCTCCGCGATATATTGCGGCAGCCGCGGTTCGCCGAACGAGCGTCCCGAGATATTGACCGCGAGCGCCGGGATCGACTTGACCTCGGAGAGCATCTGGATGGCCTCACGCAGCACCCAGCGGTCGATGTCGAGGATCTTGCCCGACTTTTCGGCCTGCGGAATAAACTGCCCGGGCATCAGAAATGTGCCCGGATCGTCCTTGTCGCGCATGCGCACCAGCACCTCGAAATGCGACAGCGACCGGTCGGCGGTCGAATAAATGCCCTGGAACTGCAGGTCCATCAGGTCGTTTTCGAGCGCGTGCAGGATGCGGTCGTTCCACGACATCCGCCTGACCATCTGCTGTGAGGTGTCGAGGTCGCTGCGGTAAATACGCCAGGCGTTCTTGCCCGATTCCTTCGCCTGGTACATCGCGGTGTCGGCGCGCGAGATCAAATCCTCGACGTTGTCGGCATGATCCGGAAATGCCGCGATGCCGAGGCTCGTAGTGAGCCGCAGGCCCTGCCCCTCGAACTGGAAGCGCACCAGGGCGATCGAGCGCGTGACGCGCTCCGCGAGCACGCGCAGCATCTCGTCGGAAATGTCCGGCACCAGGATCGCGAATTCGTCGCCGCCCAGCCGGGCGAAGATTTCGTTGCGCCGCACCTGGCCCCCGACCTCGCCCGCCACCCGGATCAGCATCGCGTCGCCGGCACGGTGCCCGAAGGTATCGTTGATGTACTTGAAGTCGTCGAGATCGAAAAAGAACAGCGCCACGCGTGTGCCGTGCCGTTCGGCATCCGCGATCATCCGCCCCAGTTCCTCGTTGAAGCGGTGGCGGTTGTAAAGCCCGGTCAGCGCGTCGCGCTCGGCGAGGTAGATGAGCTGGGCCGCGGTCTGGCGCTCGAGCGTGACGTCCTCGAACAGCCACAAGTGGCCCACCGGCCGGCCGTAAACGTCCTCGACCGCATGCGCCTGTTGCGTGATGAGCCGCCCGTCGGACAGTTGAATCTCGAACACGCCGAAAATCTCGCCCGGACCGGGGAGCTGCAGGATGTAGCGCGACTGCTCGTCCGGGCGCGCCAGCGCGCAGGTCGAGGTCGCCAGCATTTCCTGCGGTGTCTTGTCGATCAGCCGCGTGCCCGGCGCGATCATCCAGACGCGCGTGAAAGCCGGATTGGCGTACACCACTCTGTTGTCGGAGCTCACGAACAGGATGCCGATGTCCATCGCAGCGAGCAAGGCGACCAGCCGCGCGTGCTCGTTATGTGCGCGTGTCAGGTACTCCTGCTGCACTGCCTGCGCCTCGCGCAATTCGGCCACCGTCGCCTCCAGCCGCTGCTCGGCCTGCTTGCGCTGGGTGATGTCGCGGATACTGAAGCGGATGCCGAGGTAGCCGCCGCGCGTGTCATAGATCGGCCGCCAGTCGGCCGCCGCCCAGAATTCGGAGCCGTCCTTGCGCCGCGCGCGGAATTCGTAGTCCTGGCCGCTGTTGCCCCGCAACGCGCGCGGGATCTGGCGCACGGTGCGCGCGACGTCGGTCTCGCTGATGAACGGCGCGGGGAAGTTCCCGATGGCCAGACACTCCTCGGGCGTATAGCCGAACATGTCGAGCACGCGCGGGTTGATCCAGATCAGCTTTCCCTCCGGGTTAAGCCACAGTTCGCAGTCGTAGCTGTAATCGGCGATGGCGCTGAACTTGGCTTCGCTCTCGACCAGCGCCTTCAGGCGCCCCTGCAGCGCCGCCGCCATCGTGTTGAATGCGTGCGTGAGCCTGCCGACCTCGTCCCCACCCGCGACCGGCAGGCGCACGTTGAGATCGCCGCCCGCGAGGCTGGCGCTGGCGTGGGTGAGCTGAGTGAGGCTGCGCGTGAGCCAGTAACTCAGACCGATCATGGAGACGATCGACAGAATCAGGGCGATGCCGCCGATCAGCAGGTTGTCGCGGATCAGTTCCGCGCGCGCCGTCCGCATGAAGTCGGTCGACAGCCCGAAGCGCAGCCTGCCGTATTCCCGGTCCCCGCTCCCTACTTCGAGCTCGGTGTCGAAGCGGCCCTTGCCCAAGCTGCCCGCGTCGCGCAGCGAACGGTCGAGCGGCGGCAGCGATGCTGTGCGCTCCCAGCCGCTGGCAGCGACGATCTTGCCGTCGCGGTCGAACAACACCAGATACGTGATGCCGTTGTCGCGGCGAACGCGCTCGAACACCTCTTGCAGCATCGCATGGTTTCGCTGCGCGAGCGGCGTCGCGAGCGCGGCGTTCAGCAACTGCTTCTGTTCTTCAAGATAGACGCGCGTGCGCTCGGTCAGCTGCTCGTTCATCACGCTGATGCCGTTCACGATCAGCAGCGCGAGCATCACGATCTGCACCAGCACGCTCGCCAGCAGCAGCCGCGTGCGCAACGACAGTGACAACGACGCGGTCTTCATGCGGGCTGGAAATTTTTGGGCGGCAAGGAGCGCGCGCGGAGGATGGATTACAGGCGCTTGGTCAACACCACCGAGCGGCGCCGATAATTATACAGCGCCCGCTTTTGCCGCGGCAGCACGCCGACATTTTCCTCGGTGAAACCGCGCTCGACAAACCAGTGCTCGGCGCGCGTGGTGAGCACGAACAACTTCTTGAACTTCAACCGGCGCGCCCGCGCTTCGATCTCTCGCAACAGCCGCTCGCCCGCGCCCTGGTTGCGGAAGTCGGGATGCACCGCGAGGCAAGCGAGTTCGCCCGCCCGTTCGTCGGGAAAAGGATAAAGCGCCGCACAGGCGATCACGATGCCGTCATGGTCGAGGACGACAAAGCGATTCATTTCGCGCTCGAGCAGGCCGCGGTCGCGCTTGACCAGCGTGCCGTCTGCTTCGAGCGGCTCGATCAGCCGCAGGATGCCGCCGATATCGTCGGGCCGCGCCGGGCGCAGGGTTTCGAGCGGGTCCGGCGTAAGCAGCGTGCCCACGCCCCGGTGGGTGAACAATTCCAGCAACAGCGCGTCGTCGAGGTGTCCCGAGATGAGGTGCGCGCGCTTGACTCCCTGCTGGCAGGCGCGCACCGCCCACGGGAGATAAAACGGCACATCACTGTCGGAAGAATCTCTGCGCGAGAGCAGCGCCTGTGCCTGCTTCACGGTGAGCTCGCGCAGCAGCTCGCCGCGCCGGCCGATAACCCCCGCGGTATCCATCAGAAAGATCAGTTTGTCGGCCTTGAGCGCGATGGCGGTCGACGCCGCGACATCCTCCAATGTCAGATTGAACACCTCCCCGCTCGGCGAATACCCCAATGGCGAGAGCAGCACCAGATCACCGTCCTGCAGCCGCCTCTGGATCGCCACCGTGTCGACCTTGCGCACTTCGCCGGTGTGCATGTAATCGACACCGTCCAGCACGCCGATTGGCTTGGCGGTGATGAAATTGCCGCTTGCGACGCGAATGTCGGCGCCGGCCATCGGTGAATTGGGCAGCCCCATCGACAGCAGCGCTTCAATCTCCACGCGCAGCCTGCCGCTCGCCTCCATCGCGCAAGCGAGCGCGACGTCATCGGTGATGCGCAGTCCATGGTGAAAACGGCTGCGACGGCGTTGCGCCTTGAGCTTGGCCTCGATCTGGGGGCGGGCCCCGTGCACCAGGACCAGCCGCACTCCCAGCGACGCCAGCAAATTGAGATCGACTGTGAGATCGACAAAGCGGCCGTCGGTCACCAGATCGCCACCGAACGCGATGACGAAGGTCCTGCCGCGGAACGCATGAATATATGGCGCCACCGACTGGAACCAGTCGATGAAACGGTCCTGGGCCGACAGCCGCATGCGGCGCACGGGCGCCTGCCCCGCCTTACCGCTATCCGGCGCCACGCCATTGAGGTCTTTGCTTGAGGAAATCGCTCTTCTCCCTGCGCGCGATCCGATCGCGACAGTGGCATACATTCCGCCGCGATTTCCAGCACATGTTATGCGAGAACCCGCTCAAGGGAAAGATCGTCGTGGCTTTCGTGTCTTTAACCACACTCTCTGCGGCGCTACCGGCGAATAGCGCGGAGCAGTTGGGGCCGGATCCGGAGCGTCCCCCAAGGGAGCAGAACCGTCGCAGGCAATCGAACAGGGCCGCCGCATCGGCGCCAAGACACAGCGCGAGCACGAATACGTTGGCGAGGCCTACCTCATGGTGGGCGATCTCGCGAGCGCGCAGAAGCACCTCGAAGAGCTGCGCAAGATCTGCCTGCTGCCATGCGAGGAATTCGGCGATCTGGAACGTGAGATCGCGGAATACCGCATGAAGTCGGGCGCGCGTGGTTTTCGTTGAACCGCCTTCGATGATCGGTGCATCCAATTGATCGCCGCAGGCCGCGCCGGCGGTTTGGTTGATCCAAATCAAACTTGTCGATCCAGATCAAACCACCCGCTCGGGGCATTTGCGCCACCCTGTCATCGGGCGTATCATGCCGTCCCGTGAAACAGTACAAATTCATCAAGACGACATCCCGCTTGGCGCTCGCTGCGGTCCTGTTTGCGCAGGTGGCGCTGGTCGCGAACGCATGCCTGAGGCTTGACACGGGGCCGCAGGCCGCATTTGCCGCGAGCCAGATGGCGGATTGCGACATGTGCACCACCGCCAATCCCAACCTGTGCCTGTTTCAATATCTCGACCAGAGCGACCAGACCCAACCGTCGGTCGCCCCAGCGCCGGTGAACGTTGCGGTGCTGGCGGCGCCAGTGGCGCCGGCTCAAGCCAGCGCTACTGCCTTCACACACGCCCGCTTCAATTCCCTCACCGGTCCTCCCATCATCATCCGGAACTGTTGTCTCCGGATTTAATCCTCCAGACTGTTTGGCATTCCTGTTGCGCGCGCAGCGCGCACAGCAGTACTTCTCGCTCTGCCGTCTGGAGGTTTCATGCGATTCAAGACCGATACTCCCGCCACCGGGAGCACCCCGTATCAGTTCGCGGTACGCTGGATAACGCTTGCCTCTTTGAGTAGCGCCCTCGCGCTGGGCGTGCTTGCGCATGCGGCGGAAGCGCCGCCCACCGTGGCCAAAGCGCAGAGCACCACACCGCTCCGGGATCTCGTCAAGGAAGCGCTGCAAAACAGTCCCGAGATTCGGGCAGCCCGCAAGGAGCAGGAGGCGGCCTCTCAGCGTATCGCGCCGGCGGGCGCGCTGGACGATCCCATGCTGGAGGCGGGCATCATTAATCTCCCGACCAGCTCATTCCGCTTCGACCGTGAAGACATGACGATGAAAATGATCGGGCTGTCGCAGCGTTTTCCCTACCCCGGCAAGCGCGGCTTGCGCCAGGATGTCGCCGCCCGGGAGGCGGAATCGTCCGGTTACGGCTACCAGGAAACCCTGAATCGCGTCGTGCGGGAAATCAGGACTGCTTGCTACGACCTCTATCTCGTCATCGAATCGGCCCGGCTGGTGGAAAAAAACAAGTTCATCTTGGAGCAATTTCTCCGCATCGCGGAAACGCGTTACTCGGTCGGACAGAGCAGCCAGGCCGATGTGCTGAAGGCCCAGACGCAGTTATCGAAAATGTTGGAGGAGTTGATCAAGCTCGCACGCGAGCGCCCGATGTTCGAAGCCGAACTCAATCGCGCGCTCGGCCGCGATGCGAGCGCTCCCCCTCCGCTGCCGGAGGCGCCCCAACTCCGGCCGGTTGCGTTGCCTCTCCAGTCCTTGCTCGAAGCCGCCGTCCGCCAGCGCCCGCAGCTGCTCGCTTTGCAAAGCACGATTGCTCGCAACGAGAAAATGCTCGATCTCGCACGCAAGGATTACTATCCCGACTTCGATGTGCGGTTCTCGTACGGCCAGCGCGACAACATGCCGGACGGCGCGCGGCGCTCGGACATGATCAATTTCACCGTCGCGATCAACCTGCCCGTATGGCGCGATAACAAGCTCGCGCCGCGCGTCACCGAGGCGCAGGCGATGCGCGAGCAGGCGAGCAACATGTACCGCGCAATGCGCAACGAGCTCGCCATGAAGCTGCGCCAGCAGGTTGCCGCCGCCGAGCAAAGCCAGCGCGCGGCGCACTTGTATCAAACCGAGATCCTGCCGCAGGCACGGCTCACCGTAGAGGCCGCGCTCGCCGCGTACCGGGTCAACCGCGTCGACTTCATGACGCTGCTCGACAGCCAGATGACGGTTTTGAACGCCGAAATCAGCCATGCGGGGACAATCGTCAATTTCAACAAAGCGCTGGCGGAAATCGACCTGCTCACCGGCGCAATGGTGCAATAAGCGGCGCGATTTCCTCTTGCTGGAGAACTGATATGAGACGGATGGCTACTGTATCGCTCGTTCTGGTGCTGGTCGCAGCAGCGCTTGCGGCCGGCTACTGGCTGGGAAGCCGGAAGGATGAAGGCGGAACGCTGAGGACGGAAACGGTCGCTCCGGGCCGCGCGGATTCCGGAAAGAAACCCGAACGCAGGATTCTTTACTACCGCAATCCCATGGGCCTGCCCGACAATTCTCCGGTGCCCAAAAAGGACCAGATGGGCATGGCCTATATACCAGTCTACGAGGGCGAGGAGCCGGAGCCGACCGGCCCGGCGATGAAGATCAGCCTCGATAAGGTGCAAAAACTGGGCGTGAAGACCGAGCCCGTCGCGCTGCGCTCTCTGACCCGCACGCTGCGCGCGGTCGGCACCGTGGAGCTCGACGAGCGCCAGGTTTATACGGTGGCGCCGAAATTCGAGGGTTGGATCGAGCGGCTGCACGTCAACACGACCGGACAATATGTGCGCCGCGGCCAGGTGCTGATGGAAGTGTACAGCCCGGACCTCGTGATCGCGCAGCAGGAGTACATCATCGCCTGGAAGGGCATGGAGTCGGTGAAAGATGCAAGCCCGGACGCTCGGGCCAACATGGGGCACCTCGTCAAGAGCGCGCTCGAGCGCCTGCGCAACTGGGACATCTCGGAGGACGAGATGGCGCGGCTGCAGAAAGAAGGCGTTTCGAGGCGGACCCTCACGCTGCGCTCGCCGGTGAGCGGCGTAGTGCTCGACAAGCCGGCACTGAAAGGCATGCGCTTCATGCCCGGTGAAGTGCTGTACAAGATCTCCGACATGTCGTCGGTGTGGCTGCTTGCCAACATCTTCGAGCAGGACCTTGGGCTTGTGCAGCCCGGTCAGGCGGCGCGAATCTCCGTCAACGCATATCCGGGCAAGGTCTTTTCCGGGAAAGTCGCGTTCGTCTATCCCACCGTCACGCCCGAGACCCGCACGGCGAAGGTGCGCATCGAGCTTTCGAATCCAGGCGGGCAGCTCAAACCGGCGATGTACGCGAACGTGGAGCTCATTGCCCGGCGCCCGAAGGACCAGGTGCTCACTGTGCCCGACTCTGCCGTGATCGACAGCGGCACGCGGCAGATCGTACTGGTGCAGCGCGGCGAGGGGCTGTTCGAGCCGCGCCCTGTGAAGCTCGGCACCTACGCGGACGGTTATGTCGAAGTGCTGGAAGGCCTCCAAGCGGGCGAAAACGTGGTCGTCACCGCAAACTTCCTGATCGATTCAGAGAGCAATCTGAAAGCCGCGCTTGGCACGTTCGGCAGCGGCGCCGGCGCCACTGAAACAAAGCCGGCCGCCGCGCCCCAGGAAGCACAGCGCGCACCCGCGAGCGCCGAGGGCCAGAAGGGACACTGACATGCTGAACCGCATCATAGAGTGGTCCGTACGAAACGCCTTTTTGGTGCTGCTAGGGACGGCATTCATCGTCGCCGCCGGCTTGTATGCAGTGTACAAGACGCCGCTCGATGCCATCCCCGACCTCTCCGACGTGCAAGTCATCATCTACACGGAATATCCCGGTCAGGCGCCGCAGGTGGTGGAGGACCAGGTCACCTATCCCCTCACGACGGCGATGCTCAGCGTGCCGCGCTCGAAGGTCGTGCGCGGGTTTTCGTTTTTCGGCGCTTCCTTCGTCTACGTCATTTTCGAGGACGGCACGGACATCTACTGGGCGCGCTCGCGGGTGCTCGAATATCTCAACTTCGCGGCCGGGCGGATGCCGCGCGGCGTGGCCCCGTCGCTGGGCCCCGATGCCACCGGGGTGGGCTGGGTTTACCAATATGCAGTCATGGGCGCGAAGCGCTCGCTCGCCGAATTGCGCACGCTTCAGGACTGGTTCATCCGCTATCAGCTTACCAAGGCGCAAGGCGTAGCCGAAGTCGCGAGCGTCGGCGGCTTCGTCCAGCAATACCAGGTGACCGTCAACCCGCGCAAGCTGCAAGCCTACGGTATTCCGCTGTCGAAAATTGCTCAGGTGATCCGCATGAGCAATACCGACGTCGGCGGGCGCGTAGTCGAGATGGCGGAAACCGAATACATGGTGCGGGGACGCGGCTACCTGCGCGGGGCTTCCGATCTCGAGCAACTGGTCCTCAAGGCCGAAGGCGGCATCCCGGTGCTGCTGAAGGACGTGGCGCGCGTGGAGCTCGGCCCCGACGAGCGCCGCGGCATCACGGAGCTCAACGGCGAGGGCGAGGTCGTCGCCGGCATCGCGATGGCGCGCTACGGTCAGAACGCCCTCGACGTGATCGACAACATCAAGGCGAAGATCGCGGAGATCGCCACCGGCCTGCCCGAAGGCGTCGCCATCGAACCGGTCTACGACCGGTCCGACCTCATCCATCGCGCGATCGACAACCTCAAAGTGACCCTGATCGAGGAAAGCGTGATCGTGGCGCTGGTGTGCATGTTGTTCCTGCTGCACGTGCGCAGCGCCCTGGTCGCGATCATCATGCTGCCGATCGGGGTGCTGATCGCCTTCATCGCCATGCGCTTTCTCGGCCTCAATTCGAACATCATGAGCCTGGGTGGGATAGCGATTGCCATCGGGGCCATGGTCGACGCCGCGATCGTGATGATCGAAAACGCGCACAAGCATCTCGAGCGCCTGGAGCCCGGCGCGTCGCGGCTGGAAGCCATCATAACCGCGTGCCGCGAAGTCGGGCCCGCCCTCTTCTTCAGCCTGCTGATCATCACGGTTTCGTTTCTGCCCGTATTCACACTCGAGGCGCAGGAAGGCCGGATGTTCTCGCCGCTCGCCTACACCAAGACTTTCGCCATGGCGGGCGCCGCTTTCCTGTCGATCACGCTCGTGCCGGTGCTGATGCTGCTGTTTATCCGCGGAAGGATTCGCAGTGAATCCGCGAATCCTTTGAGCAGAATCATGATCGCGGCTTATCGTCCGCTCCTCGCAACAGCACTGCGCCATCGGGCATGGGTGCTGGTGATCGCGGGCATAGTTTTGTCGCTAACGCTCTACCCAGCGACAAAACTCGGGACGGAGTTCATGCCGACCCTGAACGAAGGGACGCTGCTCTACATGCCGTCCGGCCTGCCGGGCATGTCGGTGACCAAGGCGGCGGAGATCATGCAGATCCAGAACCGGATCATCAAGAGCCTCCCGGAGGTGGCGTCCGTATTCGGCAAGGCGGGACGCGCCAACAGTGCGACGGATCCGGCGCCGGTGGAAATGTTCGAGACCGTGGTCAATCTCAAGCCGGAAGCCGAGTGGCGGCCGGGGATGACGCTAGACAAGCTCATCGCCGAGCTGGACCAGGCGGTGTCGATGCCCGGCATCAGCAACGCCTGGACCATGCCGATCAAGGCGCGGATCGATATGCTCTCGACCGGCATCCGCACGCCCATCGGCATCAAAGTCTTCGGCAAGGATCTTGCCGAGATGGAGCGGCTGGCCAAGACAATCGAAGCGGTGGTGAAAACGGTGCCCGGCACCACGAGCGCCTATGCCGAGCGCATCACCGGCGGCTATTTTCTCAACATCGAGCCGGACCGCATGGCGCTCGCCCGCTATGGGCTCGCGACCGGAGACCTCCAGGAAGTCGTCATGACCGCCCTCGGCGGTGAAATGGTCACCACCACCGTGGAAGGCCGCGAGCGCTTCGGAGTCATCGTGCGCTACCCGCGGGAGCTGCGCAGCGACCCGCAATCGATCGCTGCCCAGGTGCTGGTCCCCACCATGATGAGCGGCGCCATGATTCCGCTGGGCCAGGTAGCAAAAGTGACCCTGACGCAAGGCCCTCCCGGCATACGCACCGAGAACGCGCTGCTGTCGGCGTACATCTTCGTGGACATCCGCGGTCGCGACATCGGCGGGTATGTGGCCGACGCGCAAAAAGCGGTGCGCGAACAGGTAAAGTTCCCGCCCGGCTACTACGCCACGTGGAGCGGCCAATTCGAATATATGGAGCGCGCCAAAGAGCGAATGAAGGTCGTGATGCCGGTGACGCTGCTCCTCATCTTCATTCTGCTGTATCTCAACTTCCGGCGCCTCACCGAGACGGTAATCGTGATGCTTTCCGTGCCGTTCTCGCTGGTGGGCGGTATCTGGCTGATGTATCTGCTCGGCTACAACATGAGCGTCGCGGTTGCGGTCGGATTCATCGCGCTCGCGGGGGTCGCCGCGGAGATCGGCGTAGTCATGCTGATCTATCTCGACCAGGCGCTTGCCGCAGTGACTGAGCGGCGGCGGGCGGAAGGCAAGCCGGTTACAGTGGCCGATCTCTACGATGCGGTCATGCAAGGGGCGGCCATGCGCGTGCGCCCGATCATGATGACCGTCTTCGCCATCATCGCCGGTCTGCTGCCGATCATGTGGGGTAGCGGCACCGGTTCCGAAGTCATGCGCCGCATCGCCGCGCCGATGGTCGGGGGAATGATCTCCGCCACCATCCTCACCCTGATCGTGATCCCGGCGATCTACGCGCTGGTGAAGGAAGTCGCGATCAGCCGCGCCGCCGCGGCAGCGGGTTTGCAAACGAAGGCCGCAACCTGACTTGAAAAAGGAGATGATCATGAAACCAATTACTTCAACCGTTGCTTCCCTGGCGTTGCTGGCTCTAATAACGCTGCCGGCGCACGCGGAGATGAAAGACATGCCCGGAATGAAGCAAACGCCGGGCGTGAAAACGGACGCGGCCAAGACCGCCGAGAACCAGGCTCACAAAGGGCAAGGTACGGTCAACGGCGTGGACGTGAGGGCAGGCAAAGTCAACCTCACCCATGGCCCGATCGCGACCCTCAAATGGCCCGGGATGACGATGGAGTTTCAGGTCAAGAGCAAGGCGTTGCTGAAAGGCGTCACGCCCGGGCAGAACGTCGAATTCGACATCGCGCAGCAGGGCCCGGGCCAGTTTGTCATCACCCGAATCGCGCCCGCCGCCAAGAAAAATAACGGGAAAGCTGCTGAGGGTGCCGGCAAGTAAGCAAGAATCAGGCGCCTTGTCTGTATGCAACCAGAGGCGAGGTACTGCTCCGCACCCAGAGCTTGTCCAGGTCGCCAATGTAAGATCCGTCAATAATGGAGTAGATATATGATCTTCAAACTTTCTTGGAAATTATGGTGGGCTGGCGCCGCGGTGCTATTTTTGATGTTGGCGGCTCCGGCGCTGCCTCAGCAGGCTCCGCGTGGCTCCGATGTCATCGTGTATGAAAGCCCTACCTGAGGGTGCTGTTCCAAGTGGGTAGGTTACCTGCGAGAGAATGGTTTCAAGGTCGAGAAAAAGGACGTGTCGGAATCTCAATTGGACGCGATAAAACTGAAGCATGGCGTGCCGCCTCGACTCAGGGAATGTCACACAGCGCTCGTGGGGGGTTATGTAATCGAAGGGCATGTCCCCGTGGACGCGATTACACGGTTGTTGACAGAAAAGCCGCCAGTCATCGGGTTGGCTGTGCGGGGAATGCCGATCGGATCCCCTGGAATGGAAGGCCCCCATCCTCAGCGGTACGATGTGCTCTCTTTCGATCGGCTGGGCCGTGTGTCGGTATACGCCCGAAAATAATCGGTGGCAGCTTCTGACTGAATCGCAGGCCGGTCTGGTGCAATTTCCAGGCTTGTGCGACCTAAGTCCGACAAACTCCTAGGCGGCGCTCAAGTTCATAAGTCTCCCCACAGAGTCTGCATCGCCGCCAGCGCGGCGACGGCGGCGGTTTCGGTGCGCAGCACGCGCGGGCCGAGCCTGACGGGAGTGAAGCCAGCGGTCTCAGCGTCGCGCTGTTCTTCCAGCGAAAATCCGCCCTCAGGGCCGGCGAGCAGCGTTACCATTGCCGACGGCCGCGGCAGGTCGCGCAGGTTGACCTGCGCATGCGGCGACAGCATTACGCGCACGCCATCGTGCTCGGTCCCGCGCCCGAGCCAGGCGGAGAAGGACAGCACCGGCAGCACTTGGGGTACGCGGTTGCGCCCACATTGCTCGCACGCGGCGATCGCGATTGCCCGCCAGTGCGCGACGCGCTTTTCCGCGCGCGAGCTATCCAGCCGCACCGCGCTGCGCCCGCTGCCGAGCGGCTGAATGCGGGCAACGCCCAACTCGACGGCCTTCTGCACCGTGTAATCCATGCGCTCGCCGCTGGAGATCGCCTGCGCCAGCACGACTTGAAGCGGCGACTCGCGGTCAACTGCGCGCCGTTCTCCGACATTGAGCGTAACGCCGGGTTTGGCGATGCTCACGATGACGGCTGAATACTCCGCGCCCTCCCCATCGAACAAGGTCACCGCCTCGCCCACTGCGAGACGCAGCACGCGCGCCACGTGGTGCGCCTGGTCGGGCGGCAGCATGCACTCGCCGCGGACCGGAATTTCTCCTGGAAAATATATGCGGGTCAAAGACTTGGCATCTGGCATCGTGGTAAAATTATGCCACATGAAGCGGAATAGAATCGCGATTTTCTCCAGGAGCCCCCTTTGAAGATCGTCATCCTCGGCGCCGGCCAGGTCGGCTCTTCGGTCGCGGAGAACCTGGTCTCCGAGGCGAACGACATCACGGTCGTCGACACCAATGCCGAGCGACTCAGGAAGCTGCAGGACCGGTTCGATCTGCGCACCGTCACGGGCAACGCCGCGCATCCGGCGATCCTGGCCCAGGCCGGCGCGGCGGATGCCGACATGCTGCTCGCGGTCACCCAGAGCGATGAAACCAACATGGTGGCATGCAAGCTCGCCGCGACCATGTTCAATATTCCGACCAAGATCGCGCGCATCCGTTCCGCCGACTATCTGTCACACCAGGAAATCTTCGCGCCGCAGAATTTCGCGGTGGACCTGTCGATCTGTCCGGAGCAGGTGCTCACCGACTATATCGTCAAGCTGCTCGAGTTTCCGGAGGCCCTGCAGGTGCTCGAATTTGCCGGCGGCAAAGTAAGCCTGGTCGCCATGCGCGCGTTCCACGGCGGTCCGCTGGTCGGGCATGAGTTGCAATACCTGCGCCAGCATATGCCGCAGATCGACACGCGCGTGGCGGCGATTTTCCGCCACGACAGCCCGATCATTCCGGAAGGCAAGACGGTGATCGAAGCCGACGACGAGGTGTTCTTCATCGCCGCGACCGGGAACATCCGTGGCGTGATGCGGGAACTGAGACGCATGGACAAGCCGGTCAAGCGCGTGATGATCGGCGGCGGCGGCAATATCGGCCGCCGGCTCGCCAAGGCGATCGAGAACAAGTACGAGGTCAAGATCATCGAGTTCAACAAGGCTGGCGCCGAACGCCTCGCGGCGGAGCTCGACAAGACGCTGGTGCTGGCCGGCGACGTCACGGACGAAGAGCTGCTCGAGGCCGAGAACGTCGGCGAGATGGACGTCTACTGCGCGCTCACCAACGACGACGAAAACAACATCATGTCGTCCCTGCTGGCCAAGCGCATGGGCGCGCGCAAGGTGATCGCACTGATCAATCGCGGCTCTTACGTGAACCTGGTGCAGGCGGGGCAGATCGATATCGCGATCTCGCCGGCGCAGGCCACCATCGGCACCCTGCTCGCGCACGTGCGGCGCGGCGACTGCGTGGCGGTGCACTCGCTGCGGCGCGGCGCGGCGGAAGCGCTCGAGCTCGTCGCCCACGGCGACGCCAAATCTTCCAAGGTGGTCGGCCGGCGTGTCGAGGAGATCGACTTGCCCAAGGGCACCACCATCGGCGCCATCGTGCGCCGCCATGAACGCGGGGGCGGGCGCGAAGGCGACGGCAAAACGGCCTACGATCATGAGGTGATCATCGCACACCACGACACGATCATTGAACCTGACGACCACGTCATCGTGTTCGTCGTCAACAAGCGCATGGTGTCAAAGATCGAAAAGCTGTTCCAGGTGGACGTGAGCTTCGTCTGAGCCGCGCATGCATGCGTTGCTGACGGTCGCACGCCCGCTCGGGCTCATTGCCATGGTAATGAGCCTTTTTCACCTGCTGCCGCTCGGTGTGTCCCTGGCGTACCGCGACGGGGCGGAGTTCGCTTTCATCTTTTCGATGGCGCTCAACTGTGCGGTGGGGTACCTGGTGTGGGTGACTACCCGCCGGCATCAGCGTGAACTCACTCCGCGCGATGGTATTTTGCTGGTCGTATTGGCGTGGTGCGGCGGCGCGGCCTTCGCTACGCTGCCTCTGCTTCTCGCGATCCCGGGACTGTCATTCACCGATGCGTATTTCGAGACGATGTCCGGCCTGACCACGACGGGCGCGACCGTGCTTTCCAATCTGGATGTGATCGAACCCTCCATCAACATCTGGCGCGGACTTCTGGAATGGCTGGGAGGCATGGGGCTCATCGTCCTCGCCGTGGCGATCCTGCCGCTGCTCGGCGTCGGCGGCCGCCAGATTTTCAGGGCGGAGACGCCGGGGCCGATGAAGGATGAGAAGCTCACCCCGCGCATCACCGAAACCGCCAAAGGACTGTGGGTGGTTTATGGGATGATCTCTCTTGCCTGCGTGATCGCCTACGGACTTGCCGGCATGAGCTGGTTCGACGCGACGATGCACATGTTCTCAACCATGAGCCTGGGCGGATTCTCCAGCCACGACGCGAGTTTCGGTTTCTGGAACTCGCCGGCCATCGAGGCTGTGGCGATTGTATTCATGCTAATCGCGAGCGTGAACTTCGGCACCCACTTCCTCGTCTTCAAGGCACGCAGCGCCGCGCCCTACCGCCATGACCCCGAGGCCGGATGGTGCGTGCTCGTCATTCTCGCGAGCTGCGTCGGTATCGCCGCGTACCTGCTCGCCATGGGCGCCTACCCGGATTTCTGGACCGCGTTGCGCTTTGCGTCTTTCAACGTGGTCTCCATCGCCAGCACCACCGGCTATGCCAATACTGATTACAACTTGTGGCCGATCTTC
>MERI01000049.1 GCA_001772005.1 Betaproteobacteria bacterium RIFCSPLOWO2_12_FULL_62_58
CTCACCGAGATGGAAGGCAAGCGTTTTCTTGTCGGCGCTGTAGGCGCTCATCTTGTGCGCCTCGTCCACGATGATGAGATCCCAATGACTGCGGAGCAGTGATTCCCTGGCATCCTCGATGCGCGAAACCCAGGAGATCGACGTAATGATTTGGTTTCTTTCCTGCCAGGGGTTGGTGCCGTAATTCGCGCGCAGCACGTCGCTGCGCATGACCTCGAACTTCTCGCGAAACTTTTCCTGGAGCTCGCGCTGCCATTGGAAGGAGAGGTTGGCCGGCGTGACGATCAAAATCCGATTCACCAGCCCCCTGATCTTCAGTTCCTTGATGAGCAGGCCGGCCATGATCGTCTTGCCGGCGCCAGGATCGTCCGCTAGCAGGAAGCGGATGCGTGGCAGCCGCATGAAGTACTCATACACCGCCTCCAACTGGTGAGGCAGGGGGTCCACCCGCGCGATCGATAGCGAGAAGTAAGGGTCGTATTCGTAGGCGAGGCCTAAGCGCTGCGCCTCGATACCGAGGCGGAATCGTGCAGGGTCGCCGTCGAATGGCTCAGTCTCTGGCGAGGCGACGAGCAGCGCGATCTGCTCGTCGGTAAGGACAGGATCGTAGACCTGGTTGGATTTCCTGCCTTTTCCAACCAACTTGACGGCGTCCCCGAGCGGGACCGTCACCAGAACCTGCACAGGCTCTGGGAAGAAAGGCCCTTCGATAACCGCATTCGGCTTCAGTTCCTCCCGAAGCAATGTAGTCCTCCCGCTTATATTGTGGCGCTGTTGTTAGTTTAGAAAGGCGCCGAGGTTTGCAAGTCCCGCCGCGGCTCCATGATAGCAGCGGTCACTTCTTCGCAGCTATCAGTGCCACTTTTTGATCTGGTCCAACTCTGACGGTATAGCGGGCGAAGAACCCCGATTCGGGCTACGGCTTCTTTTTCCCGTAAACGGCGTTGAATTCCTCGGGATACATGTTGTACATGTCGGATCTCGGGCTGCGAAGATATGCCGGAAACTCCTTGCATTCCTTGATGAGCTCTTCCTTGGGCAACTTGAGAAAGGCCTCTTTCTGCGCCTGCCGCTCCTGCATCACCGCACCTTGGTACTTGCCGTAGTTGCGCGTGTATTCCTTCTCGTCGCGGGATGCCTGCTTGATCATCAGGAGAAACCGGTCCTCGAGGTTCTCGAGGACATCCTCGTGCCGGTCAACCCATTCCTCGTACGCCTTCTGGGTATCACGCCGCACTTGGGGGAGCACCCGGCTGCACGCATCCTTGAACGCCACCAGCCGATGGCGCTCGTTGTAGAGCGTGGCCAGGTTTGCAGGGTAGTCCCCGGTCGCCTGCGCGCCGGCCAGCGAGCAGCACAAGCCTGCCGCAACACCCGTCAATGAAACAGGGAAAAATCTCGACATCGGTTTTTCAGCGCGGGTCAGAAACAGGTTTCGGTTCTACGTCAGTGTGCGCGGGTTGCTCCACCTCGCTCCACTCGAGCAGCAGCCGGTAGCCGACCGCGAGCAGCGTCGGACCGAGGAATACCCCGAGAAAACCAAATGCGACGATGCCGCCCAACACCCCGAGGAACACCAGCACGAACGGCAGATTGCTGCCGCGGCTGATGATCAACGGCTTGATCACGTTGTCCACACCGCTCACCACGATGAGCCCCCATAGCATCAGGAAAATCGCCCAACCGATCGCACCATGATAGAAGAGCCAGATCGCGGCCGGGATCCACAACAGCGGCGGGCCGAACGGAATGATGGAGAGGAAGAACGTCGCCAACCCGAGCAGGGATGCGCCGGGCACGCCGGAGATCGCGAAGCCGATCGCAGCCAGCAGGCCCTGCGCGAGGGCGGTGCCCAGAATGCCGTAAACGACACCGGTGATCGTGCCCGTGGTGATGCCGATCAGATGCTGCGCGCGCGTGCCCGCAAGCCGCGCCATCGCCGTCTGCAGGCGCGCCGCAGCGGCCTCGCCGTCGCGGAAAAAAAAGAAGGCGAGAAACACGCTGAGCGCAAGCAGCAGCAACCCTTGCGCCAGCGCAGCGCCGACGGCCGTCAACGCGGGGCGCAGCGGCTGCAGCAGCTTGCTCAGCTCGCCGATGAGCCGCGCGCCGTCATCGACAAAGCTGCGCCAATAAGCGTCCGCGCTGACGCCGACCAGCGGCAGTTCCTTGATCCACTCCGGTGGATCCGGCAGTCCTTCGCGCATAAGTTTCTGCGCCATTTCCGCCAGTTCATCGGCGTTCTCGGCAAGGCCCGCAACGACTACGGCAAAAGGCGCGAGCAGTACCAGCGTTACGAGCAGCGTCATCAGTGTCGCCGCCAGCGTCGCCCTGCCCCCGACCAGCCGCCTGAAGTAGGCGTATACCGGCCAAGTACTGAACGACAGAATCATCGCCCACGCCAGCACCGTGAGAAACGGCCACAGCACCGCGACACAACCGATGATGAGCAGCGCCAGCGCCGCCCACGCGATGATCTTGTCCCGCTGTAGAGTTTCCGTTGCCACAAGTTGAATTCTAAGGGTATACGGTACTTTCGCGCTATGATTACCGGAGCGATTGTCCCAGGAATAACGCGCAGCCGCGAACGGGGTAAACAGCAACATGCATGAATCATCCGGGCCGATGACAGCCGACAGCCGGGAGCGGCCATGACGGTGAGGTCCGCCGTGCGTGCCGGCACAGGTTTGCCTCCGATCGTCATCCGGCAGCTCGGCATGGTCGAGTACGAGCCGACCTGGCGCGCGATGCAGGAATTCACGGCAAAGCGCAATGCGCATACGCCCGACGAATTCTGGGTGTTGCAGCACCCGCCGGTCTATACGCTCGGCGTTGCCGGCCGCGCCGAGCATCTGCCGCGCGCTGACAACGGCATCCCCGTCATCAGGATCGACCGTGGCGGACAGATCACTTATCACGGCCCCGGCCAGGTGGTGATCTATCTGCTGCTCGACATGCGGCGGCTGGGCTTGAGCGTGCGGCCGCTGGTTCGGCGCATGGAACAGGCCGTGATAGACTTACTGGACGGATACGGAGTGGCGGCGCAAGGCAGAATCGACGCGCCGGGTGTTTACGTGAATGTCGCAAAGATCGCGGCGCTCGGTCTGCGCATAAGGAGCGGCTGCTGTTATCACGGACTCGCGTTCAACGTCGATATGGACCTCGCGCCATTTCACGCGATCAACCCCTGCGGCTACCCGGGTCTTGAGGTGACGCAGATGCGCGACCTCGGCATCACCGATCCTCCGGAACTTGTCGGCGCCAGGCTGACTCAACATCTATTACAAGCATTGCGATGAGCGCAGCAGGCGAAAAACAGAAAGGCGCAGCCAAGACGTCCCGCATCCCGATCAAGATCGTGCCGGCGGAGCGCTTGCGTAAGCCTGACTGGATTCGCGTGAAGTCAGGTAGCAGCCAGCGCTTCCACGAGATCAAGAAGATTCTCCGCGACCATCAGTTGCACACGGTGTGCGAGGAGGCTTCGTGTCCCAACATCGGCGAGTGCTTCGGCAAAGGCACCGCAACTTTCATGATCCTGGGCGACCTGTGCACGCGGCGCTGCCCGTTCTGCGACGTCGCGCACGGCAAGCCGCTGCCGCCCGACGCCGACGAACCGCTCAATCTCGCCCGGACCATCGCCGCGCTCGGGTTGAAGTACGTGGTCATCACCAGCGTGGACCGCGACGACGTCAGGGACGGCGGTGCGCAGCACTTCAAGGACTGCATCCGCGCGGTGCGCGAGCACTCCCCGCAAACCAGGATCGAGGTCCTGGTGCCGGATTTCCGCGGGCGGCTTGAAATCGCGCTCGACATCCTGTCGCAATGCCCGCCCGATGTGATGAACCACAATCTCGAAACCGTGCCGCGGCTCTACAAGCAGGCACGGCCCGGCTCGGATTACCGGCATTCACTCAAGCTCCTGAAGGATTTCAAGGCGCGTTTCCCCCACATTCCCACCAAGTCGGGATTGATGGTGGGTATCGGCGAAACTGACGAGGAAATCATCGCGGCGATGCGCGACCTGCGCGCGCATGATGTCAACATGCTGACCATCGGGCAGTATCTGCAGCCTTCCACGCATCACCTGCCGGTGCTGCGCTACGTCGAGCCTGCGGTGTTCGAGGAATTCGCGCGCCAGGCTGAAGAAATGGGCTTCATGCACGCCGCCAGCGGGCCGCTGGTGCGCTCCAGCTATCACGCCGAAATTTTTTTCGCCGAGGCGAAAAAAATTAATGTTTGAGGCAGGCGTTGACCGATGGTTCCGCGGCGGCAGTCGCCACGCTGGGCAAGGAGAATGGCTTTTTCGGCAATCCCAAAGTCAAGATCCCGCTGCCGCCGACGCTGAAAAAAATCGAGGGCGCGCTGCGCCTGGCGGGCATGAGAAAGCAGGCCGACTGGGCTAGTGGGGTCAGGTCTTGCATGATAGCACTTGTGGCGCCTCACCCACCCGTTGGGACGTCTTCAAGGACCAGGTCACCGGCGTGTTCTACTACTTCACCGTGCGCGGTGACCGGCGCGAACCGACCTCCATGACGACGAAGATCAACGCACGTTTCCGGACTTCATGACCGTGGACCGAATCGTCTGCGACTGTAGGAGACCCCGGCAGCACACAAACATGAAGAATGCGAAAGGCACACCGTAGAGCAGAATACTATGATGCTAGACCTGACCCCCGATCTCTGCCCCGATCTCCGATCTGCAGCCTTTAATGCGCCTTGTCCCAATTGGGACCGACGCCGACGTTCACCACCAGCGGCACTGACAGCTCGGCCACACCGCTCATCAGATTCGTCAAGGTGCGCTTGACGGTGTCGAGCTCGACGTCCGGCACTTCGAGCACCAACTCGTCGTGTACCTGCATGATCAGCCGGGTCTTGATCTGTTCTTCATCTATCCACTTCTGCACTGCGATCATCGCCATCTTGATGAGATCCGCCGCGGTCCCCTGCATCGGCGCGTTGATTGCCGCACGTTCGGCGCCGTCGCGGCGCCCTTTGTTTGACGATTTGATCTCGGCAAGCCACAGTCGCCGCCCGAATACGGTCTCGACGTAGCCGTCATGTCGCGCCCGCGCGCGCGTTTCGTCCATGTAGCGCTTGACGCCGGGATAGCGCGCAAAATAGCGCTCCATGTACTGCTGCGCCGCCGAGCGCTCCAGTCCAAGCTGGCGCGCCAGTCCAAACGCCGACATGCCGTAAATCAGGCCAAAGTTGATCACCTTGGCGTAGCGCCGCTGCTCCGCACCAACTTCGCCTAGCGCCAGTCCGAATATTTCCGCTGCAGTCGCACTGTGAATGTCCTTGCTGGCGGCGAACGCCTTGAGCAGGCTCGCGTCCTGCGAGATGTGCGCCATGATTCGCAGCTCGATCTGCGAATAGTCGGCCGACACGATGTGGCAGCCTTGGTCCGCGATGAACGCTTCGCGAATGCGCCGGCCCTCAGTGGTGCGGATCGGGATGTTCTGCAGATTGGGATCGTTGCTGGCGAGCCGCCCGGTCACCGCCACCGCCTGCGCGTAGTTGGTGTGCACGCGTCCGGTTTCGCGGTTGATCATCTCCGGCAGCTTGTCGGTGTAGGTGGACTTCAGTTTCGCGAGCCCGCGGTAGTCGAGGATCATTCTCGGCAGCGGATGGTCGAGCGCAAGCTGCTCCAATGCGTCTTCATCGGTCGAGGGCGCGCCGGAAGGCGTTTTTTTCACCGGTTTCAGCCCCTGTTTTTCGAACAGGATTTCCTGGATCTGCTTCGGCGAGTTGAGGTTGAACGGCTGCCCGGCCTGCTCGTGCGCCTTCGCTTCGAACTCCATCATCTTGGCGCCGAACTCGCGGGAGAGCTCCGCCAGCAACTGGACGTCGAGCAGCACGCCATTGCGCTCCATCGTCTGCAGCACGAGCATCACCGGCATTTCGATATCACGGTAGATGCGCGCGAGCTTCGCGTCAGCCTCGATCTGCGGATACAGCGCCTGGTGCAGCTGCAGCGTGATGTCGGCATCTTCCGCCGCGTATTCAGTAGCGCGCTCGATCGCCACCTGCTCGAAACCGATGCGGCCGGCGCCTTTGCCGGTCACGTCATCGTAGGTGATTGTCTTCACGCCGAGGTGGCGCTCGGCGAGGCTGTCCATGTCGTGCGGCTTGTGGCTCTCCAGCACGTACGACTGCAACAGCGTGTCGTGCCGGATTCCCGCGAGCCGCACGCCGTGGTTGGCGAACACGTGCATGTCGTACTTGAGATGTTGGCCGAGCTTGCCGCGATCTGTGTTTTCGAGCCACGGCCTCAGCCGGGCGAGCACGTGCGTCAGCGCGAGCTGCTGCGGCGCGCCGGCATACCGGTGCCCGACCGGAACATAAGCGGCATGTCCTGCCTCCAAGGAGAACGAGATGCCGACTAACCGCGCCTGCAGCGGGTCGAGGCCGGTGGTTTCGGTATCGACCGCAACAAGATCGGCCGTGCCGATCTTGTTAATCCAGGCGTCCAACTGGTTTTCTGTGAGGATCGTTTCGTAATTGCGTGAGGGGTGAGGCGAGAGGCGAGACGCGCGCGAATCGTCCGGCGCCGGCTCGGCGCCGCTCTCCCCTCTCTCCTCTCTCCTGTCCCCTCTCTCGTCCAGTTCGCGCCGCCAGGATTTGAGGTCGAGACGATCGAACAGCTCGGCGAGCTTTCCGGCGTCTTGGGGCCGGAGTGCCAGATCGTTCACCTTGACCGGCAGATTGACATCGCATTTGATCGTAAGCAGCTCGCGCGCCTGTGGCAGCCATTCGAGCGCCCGGCGCAGGTTCTCGCCGACCACGCCGCCGATCTCGCCGGCATTCTTAATTACGTTATCGAGCGTGCCGTACTGCGCAAGCCACTTCACCGCGGTCTTGGGACCGACCTTGTCCACGCCCGGCACGTTGTCAACACTGTCGCCGATCAGCGCCAGATAGTCGATGATGCGCCCGGGCTTTACGCCAAATTTCTTTTCCACGCCCTCTTCGTCCAGGATCTCGTTCGACATGGTATTGACCAGCGTGATATGGGAGCTCACCAGCTGGGCGATGTCCTTGTCGCCGGTCGAGATCACCACGCGCATGCCTTCGCGTTCGGCCTCTCGGGCGAGCGTGCCAATCACGTCATCGGCCTCCACGCCCCCGATGATCAGCAGCGGCCAACCCATCGCCCCGATGGTTTCGTGCAACGGCGCGATCTGCGCCACGAGATCGTCGGGCATCGGCGGGCGGTTCGCCTTGTATTGCGGGTAAACATCCTCGCGGAAGGTCTTGCCTTTTGCGTCGAAGACACAGGCGCTATAATCGGCGCGCGTCTCCTTGTGGAGCCGCCGCAGCATGTTGAGCACGCCGTAGATGGCGCCGGTCGGCTCGCCGTTCCTGTTGCGCAGGTCCGGCATCGCGTGGAACGCTCGGTACAGGTACGATGAACCGTCAACCAGCAGCAGCGTCTTCATTGAAAGTCGGTGAAATGTGAAACGTGAAAAGTAAAATGTAAAAGCGATGCAAGAAATGCAAGCTCGCTCTCAGCGCTTACGTTTCACGTTTCACCATTCACGTTTCACGGAGTTCCCCCATGACCGAAAAAGCCAAACTTCCCCACCCGCTGGCGCCCCAACTCGCCGAGAAAACCTGGTCGGCGCGCGAGTCGTGGCGGGTTTTCGGCATTATGTCAGAATTCGTCGAGGCGACGGAGCGGTTGAGCGCGATCCGTCCCGCGGTGAGCCTGTTCGGCAGCGCCCGCGCGCCGCTTGACCATGCCTATTACATTCTCGCGGAGAGAATCGCGCGCTTGCTGTCGGATGCCGGCTTCAGTGTGATCTCGGGCGGCGGCCCCGGCATCATGGAAGCGGCCAACAAGGGGGCGTACTTCGGCCGCAGCCCGAGCGTCGGTCTCAACATTCAGCTGCCGTACGAGCAGAAGGCGAACCTCTATCAGGACATCAGCCAGACTTTCCGTCACTTTTTCCCGCGCAAGGTAATGTTCGTGAAATTCGCGACCGCGTGGGTCGTGTTGCCGGGCGGTTTCGGCACACTCGACGAACTCATGGAGGCGCTCACGCTGGTGCAGACCGGCAAGAAGCGCAAAATGCCGATTATCCTCGTGCACGAGCCGTTCTGGCGCGGGCTCCTCGACTGGTTCCGGCAAACGCTCGTCACCGAAGGCATGATCGACGCCGCCGACCTTGACCTGGTGCAAATCATCAACGAGCCCAAGGCGGTCGTCGACGCGATCTTCGACTTCTACGAAAAG
>MERI01000050.1 GCA_001772005.1 Betaproteobacteria bacterium RIFCSPLOWO2_12_FULL_62_58
GTGCGCCTTGACGCGCTCGATCAGCAAGGATCTCCCTCCTCTTCGGCCGGTGCCGCTTGAGCGCCGGCCGCGCCGCGGACGATTGCGCTAGGCGGCTATTTCGCGCCCGCGACCTTCCACTTGTCGTTCCAGGCCTTGTGCTCCTTCAGGAACTTCGCTAGGCCCGGATGCACCGGGATGTCCGGATTGGCGCTGATGCCCTGCACCTGCATGCCGACGAAGTCCCGCGCCATCGGCGTGAAGCCCGGCTCGCTCTTGGCGAGGCTGTCCTTGTTCTTGTAGAACGCGCTCAGCATCTTGTAGACGACGTCCTCCGGGATGTTCGTCCCCATGTTGTAGCCGAACAGGATCGGCACGCCCATGAGGGTGGCCGGGCCGACGTTCTTGCTGAACGCGCCCTTCGGGTCGATCTCGACGACCGCCAGGCCCGCCGCCTTGATCTTGGCGACCTCGTCGGGGCAGGGGTTGACGACCCTGACGTCCAAGCGGATCTCGGTTTCCTTCCAGTAGGACGCGAGCGATTTGCCGGCGGTGGTGTAGGTGGCGGAGCCGGCGATCGCGCCGGACTGCATCGCGTCGGCGTTCGACTTGAGGTCGATCTGGACGTGCTTGAACTCGTAGCCCAGCGCCTTGTAGATGCGCTGCCAGTTGTACCAGTTCATGAAACCGGCGTTGGTGTAGAACACTGGCTTGCCGCTGAAGTCGCGCCAGCATCTGAACTTGTCGGCGTCCTTGGCCGCGACGGCCATCATCGACTCCATCGGATAGGAGTACCAGCTGTGCGCGATCTCCGGCATCTTGGGCTTGTAGTCCTTGAATCCGCCGATGCGCTGCTGGAACTGGGTCATGCCGATGTCGGCCGTGTAGGCGATCTCGCCGTTGCCGTCCATCACCGCCTTCATGGCGACGGTGGGGGAGGTGTACGGCTGGACGGTGACGGTGTACTGGCCCCCGAGCGCCTCTTCCACGATCTTGGTCATCGACGCGGCGATCTGGTAACCGTAGGAGCCCACGGCCGAGGTCGCCCAGCGCAGCGACTTGCGCTCCTGCGCGGAAGCCGGCGTGATCGCCGAAACAGCGAATACGGCGGCCATGGCCGCTGCGGATACCGCTAACTTGAAACCCGGTTTTGTCTTAAACATCGATTTCCTCCTTCCTCTTGGTTGTGCGCAACACCCGTTTCTGAAGCGCGCGCAGCGGCTATGAACTGTTTAACTTTCTTGCGCTGATATGAGCCGAATCTACATGGGGTTAGCGTCGGGGGGTTGATCTGGATCAAACAAGATTGTATTCGGTAAGTCCATCTCCAGCAACCTGGCACGGTACCGAAACAGCGCTCGCGGACGCTTCGTAAGACGCCGGAAGGCTTACCCCAAGGGCAAAAGCGACATTGGATCAGGGACGCGTGTCCAGGACACTCATCCGGATGGTGCAGCCGCTGTCCAACCCGGAATGATGGAAGGCTCGCCCTCTTTGGCCTGATATTTGCAGGCGATTCCGATGCCTGGCGCCCATACCAGATCGCCGTTGCAGAAAAGCAACGGCAGGCCGTCGCGCTGCCAGGGCGGAATACGCGATTCCTGCAGCAAATTTTTCAGGCTGCGGCGCGGCCGCCCACAATCGGGCTGCAGGCGCTCGCCGCCACGCCGCGTTCGTATCGTTGCCGGCTTCGTCCCGATCCTGGCGAGGCTGATGCCGTTGCCGCGCCGCCTCTTCATGGTCAATACCCCGCTCAATTCCGTCAGGACGAGCTTGTGCTCGCCGCGCCATCGCCTGGAAAATCCGGCCGGCGCGGGCGCCGTCTTCGCAACGAGATGGAGCGCTCCTGCAAATCGCCTGAGTTGATGATCACCGAGATCGATACAGACGCGTGCGTCGTCCTTTGCCATCAGCGCCTGCTTGAGCGCCTCTTCGAGACGATCCGCATTAGGCATGGGCACGCCGCGGCCGGCAAGAAACCAGCGCAGCAGGTTCCTGGCGCGCGCCCGCGACAGCCGGCGCAAACCCGACAACTCGAGCGCGGCATTCCTGACATACGGCCCGCCGTCGGCGAGCGCCAGATCGTCGAGCAGTTGTGCGGCTTCGGCAAAATGCCGCGCGGAACGCGCAAGTGTTGCGCGGTAAGCGGGAACCCGCTGCGCGATCACGGGCAGAACTTCGCGCCGCAGGAAATTTCGCAGGAAATAGCTGTCGATGTTGCTCTCGTCTTCAACCCACGCCAGCCCGCGCTGCTTCGCGTAGGCCTCGATCTCGCTTCGGGGCACATCGAGCAGCGGACGGAGGAACTTAGGATTGAGGATTGAGGATTGAGGATTGAGGTTTCGCTTCGCTTTCGATTGGCTTTTCTTTTCGACCCTCGATCCCCGATCCTCGATCCTCGCTCTTCCCTCGATCCTGACCAGCGGCATCGCCGCCAGCCCCTTCACCCCCGCCCCGCGCAGCAGTTGCAGCAACAACGTTTCCGCCTGGTCGTCCTGATTGTGAGCGAGCGCCACGTGGTCAGCGTGCAGCCGGCGAAATGCGTCATAGCGCGCCGCGCGCGCCGCGGCTTCCAGGCTATTGCCGCGCCGAACCGTCACCTTGACCACGCGCAGCGGGATTGTTCTCGCCGCGCACGCCTTGCGGCAGAAGGCCGCCCATCGCGATGCGTCGGGGCTCAACTGATGGTTGACGTAAATCGCGGAGAGCCTGAACCGTCGCCGGCGGGCAAGGCGAGCAAGAACGTCGAGCAGCACGACGGAATCGACACCGCCGCTCAGGCCGACGACCAGCCGATCCCCGGTCTTGACGATGTCCTTGATATTGCCGGCAACGCGGGAAACAAGATCGGAATGCATCGCAGACGCTGGTAACGTAGGTAACCGTTTACCGCTTTTCACTTACCTCGTTTCAACTTCCTTGAACTTTCCATAACCGATAAGTTTCCCGAACCGTGCCGCCAGCAGCTCGTCGATCGGCTTGTCCCGCAACTGCCGCCAGGTATCCTGCAATGCCTTCCTGAGATTCTGCAGCATCGCTTCGTGGTCCCGGTGCGCGCCGCCCAGCGGCTCGTTGACGATCTTGTCGACGAGTCCCAGCGCCTTGAGCCGGGTCGCGGTGATGCCGAGCGTTTCCGCCGCTTCCGCCGCGTAATCCGCGCTCTTCCACAGGATGGATGCGCAGCCCTCCGGCGAGATGACCGAGTAGGTCGCATACTGCAGCATCAGCAGCACGTCGCCGACCGCGATCGCAAGCGCCCCGCCCGAGCCGCCTTCGCCGATCACCGTGCAGATGATCGGGACGTTCAGTTCGGCCATCACGTAAAGATTGCGCCCGATGGCTTCCGACTGGCCGCGCTCCTCGGCGCCGACGCCGGGATAGGCGCCCGGCGTGTCGACGAAGGTGAACACCGGAACGCCGAACTTCTCGGCAAGCCTCATCAAGCGCAGCGCCTTGCGATAGCCTTCGGGCCTGGGCATGCCGAAATTGCGGTAAATCTTCTCCTTGGTGTCGTGGCCTTTCTGATGGCCGATCACCATTACCGTCTGCTCGTTGAAGCGTGCCAGCCCGCCGACGATCGCCGGATCGTCGCCAAACGCGCGATCGCCGTGCAGTTCCTCGAAACCGGTGAAGAGGCCGTTGATGTAATCGAGCGCGTACGGGCGCTGCGGATGGCGCGCGACCTGCGCAATCTGCCACGCCGTCAGCTTGCCGTAGATCTCCTTGGTCAGCGCCTGGCTTTTTTTCTGCAGCCGCGCGATCTCTTCCGAAATGTCGAGCGCCGAATCGTCCTGCACGTAACGCAGCTCGTCGATCTTCGCTTCCAGCTCGGCGATCGGCTGCTCGAAATCGAGAAATGTCGTCTTCATCAGCGACAATGATACAAGAAAAAGTCGTGACGGGTCATGGGTGACGGGGTCATGGGTAATGGGTAATGCGTAATGGGTAATGGGTAATGGGTAATGGGTAATGGGTAATGGGTAATGAAAGATACACTCATCACTCATTACTCATCACTCATTACTCATCACTCATCACTCATAACTCATAACTCATCACTGCCTTTCTAATACCACCCCACATCGGCGCCGCGCGGATCGCTCGCCGCTTCGGCGATGCCGGTCTGTTTGGATTTGAACACGACCTGCATGTTGCCCCACTTGCGGTTTGCGGTCTGCACGGCATGGCCCTTCGCTTCGATCGCCGCGCGCCATTCGGGCGTAAAGCCTTCGGGTTCGATCTCCACCCGGTCGGGCCAATACTGGTGATGGTAGCGCGGCATATCGACCAGCCGCCGCAGGTCAATTTGCGGCACGCGCAAGTACTCGAGTATCGCCAATAGCACCTGGCTCACGATGCGCGAGCCGCCCGGCGCGCCGAGAACCAGCACGCCCCGGTCGTCCTCGACGAAGGTCGGCGTCATGCTGGACAGCGGCCGTTTGCCCGGCGCGAGCGCGTTGGCCGCGCCCCCGCGCAAGCGAAACGCATCGGGCACATCGCCACGCAGCGAGAAATCGTCCATCTCGTTGTTGAGCAGCACACCGGTATCGCCGGCCACGATGCCTGCGCCGAACAAGAGATTAATGGTGAGCGTGGCGGCGACGCGGTTGCCGCCGGCGTCGATCACCGAGAAATGCGTGGTGTTGCCGCTCTCGCTGCGCGTGGTCCGTTCAGCGGGCAGCGCATCGCTCTTCGTAGCGGCGGCAGGATCGATGGTGGCCGCGCGCCGCTGTGCATATGCCTTGTCCAGCAGGCTTGCGAGCGGCACCGGCACGACGTCACTGTCGCCGAGATAAAGTGCGCGATCCTGGAAAGCACGCCGCAGTGCTTCGATCACGAAATGCGCGGTGTCCGCGGCGCCGGTCATGCCCAACTGGAACCGCTCGAGCATGCCGAGGCTTTGCGCCAGCGCGACGCCACCCGCGGAAGGCAGCGCCGCTGTCGTGATCCGGGCGCCGCGGTAAGAAAAACGGATCGGCGCGCGTTCAATGACCTGGTAGCTTTCCAGGTCCGCAGGCCGCCACACACCGCCGGCAGCGTTGACCGCCGCGACCAGTGCCTGCGCAACGCGCCCGGAGTAGAAGCCTCCCGCGCCCCCGCGCGCGAGCAGCTCGAACGTTGCAGCCAGTTCCGGCTGTCGCAGCACGTAGCCGGGCAGCGGCGCCTGGTTGCCGTCGAGAAAGGCTCTCGCCGTTCCCATCCCATTCTGGAGAAAGCGTTCCCGCAACCTGGCGACGCGCGCGTAGCGCGGATCGACCTTGAAACCTTCGCGCGCGTATCGAATCGCCGGCGCGAGCGACTCGTTGAGCGAAAATCTCCCGTAGCGTTGCGCGATATGCGCCAGCGCGGCCGCCGCGCCGGGAATCGCCGCCGCCCGGCCGCCTTGCGTAGTCGCGCTTTTGATCGGGTTGCCATCACGATCGAAATACAGGTCCCGGGTGATCCCGGCGGGCGCGGTCTCGCGCGCGTCCACCATCACCTGATGGCCGTCGGCGGCACGATGCAGCAGCCAGAAACCACCGCCGCCGAGTCCGGAGGAGTACGGCTCGACCACGGCCAGCGCCGCCGCAACCGCGACAGCGGCATCGAAGGCATTGCCGCCGCGCTTGAGAATCTCGTGGCCCGCCGCGGTCGCCAGGGGATGCGCTGAAGCGATTGCCGCATTTTTTTCTTGCGCCGCCGCGCAAGAAAAAAATGAGAGCACAAGACTCCATAACACGTACCAGAGTACAAACCGTCGGCGAGTCTTCATGATAGCCAGAACGTAAGCGCGAACGGCGCCCGCACTATTGGGAATACTCTTCGGCGATTGCTGGTCATCGGCCGCCGTCCCCTGCAAGTAGCGTCGCAAACGCGCAGAAATAAGGAACCTGTGGGCGAGTCAGCGCACAGGTTCCTCAGTCGAGCGTTTCGCGGTAACGCAGCAGCGCGATCGCCGCGGCGACGAGAAGAAACAGCGCCACCGGCCACAGGTCGGGCAGAATTTCCGCCGCGGCGTTGCCCTTGAGCAGGATGCCGCGCAGGATGCGCAGGAAATGCGTGAGCGGCAACACCTCGCCCAGCCACTGGGCCCACTGCGGCATGCCGCGAAACGGAAACATGAACCCGGAGAGCAGGATCGACGGCAGAAAGAAGAAGAACGCCATCTGCATCGCCTGCAGCTGGTTCTTCGCCAGCGTGGAGAAGGTGAAGCCAACCGCGAGATTGGCGGCGATGAAAACGATCAGGGCCAACGACAGCAGGGCGAGACTGCCGACCATCGGCACGCCGAACAGGAGTTTTGCAACCAGCAGAATGACGGCGACCTGCACATACCCCACCACGATGTAGGGCACGATTTTCCCGGTCATCACTTCAATCGGGCGGACCGGCGTGGCGAGCAGGTTTTCCATGGTGCCGCGCTCGCGTTCGCGGGTCATGGCGAGCGCGGTCATCATCACCATCGTCATCGTAAGAATGGTGCCGATCAAACCCGGCACGATATTGTACTGGGTGACGCCTTCGGGGTTGTAGCGCCGGTGCACGCGCACTTCAAACGGCGGCGCCTGATTCTGCAAATGGGCGAGGCTGCCCTGAAGGTCGCGCGCCAGGGCCGTCTGGTTGAGGGTGAGCAACGCCGCCAGCGCGTTGCTGGTCGCCGCCGGATCGGAAGCGTCGGCTTCGAGCAGCAGCGCCGGCCGCTCCCCGCGCGCGAGCTTGCGTGAAAAACCTTCCGGGATGGTCACCACGAACTGCACTTCGCCGATCGCGAGCGCCTCGTTGGCTTCAGTCTCGGTCGCCATGCGCCGAACCACGCGAAAATAGCCGCTGTTCTCCAGCGCGCGCACGAAGCTGCGCGAGAATATGCTGTTGTCGGCCGACAGCACCGCCGTCGGCAGCGCCTTGGGGTCGGCGTTGATGGCGTAGCCGAACAGAATGAGCTGCAGGATCGGGATGCCGACCATCATCGCGAACGTCAGGCGGTCGCGCCGCATCTGCACGAATTCCTTGGCCATGACGGCCCACAGCCGGGTCCACGAGAAAAAGCGGGAGTTCATCTAAACATGCCTAAAATGCATTTAGCCGCAGATGCGCGTCGAATAGCAAGCGGTGAACGGTAAGCGGTAAGCGGAAAAGCCACAACCAAACCATGAATGTTGTCCGCTCACTGCTTACCGCTTACCAACTTCCCTGCGTTCATCGTCGCTTTCATTCCCTTTCGAAATCGGCGCCATACGGGCTCACGCATCGAAGTTGTCCGGCGCGTAGTCCATCATCTTGATGAATACGTCTTCCAGCCCCGGCTCGGCGCGTCGCCACTCGAGCCCGGCCCGCTGCTGGTATGGCGCCAGAGCCTGTTTCAGCGCTTCCTCGTCGGTGCCGCTCACGTGCAGCGTGTTGCCGAACGGCACCACCATCGTCACCCCGGGCCGCGACCGCAACTCGGCGGCGAGCTGGAACAAGCCGCTGCCGGTCACCATCCAGGTCACGAGCTGCGAATGCGCGATGACTTCCTGCGCCGTGCCGGTGATGAGCAGCTTGCCGTACGCGATATAGGCGAGCTCGTGGCAACGTTCCGCCTCGTCCATGTAATGGGTACTGACCAGGATGGTGATGCCCTCCGCCGCCAGCTCGTGGATCTGTTCCCAGAACGCGCGCCTCGCCTTGGGATCGACGCCGGCGGTCGGCTCATCGAGCAGCAGAAGCTGCGGTTCGTGCAGCAGGCACGCGGCGAGCGCCAACCGCTGCTTCCAGCCGCCGGAGAGCTGACCCGCAAGCTGATCGCTGCGCTGCGCCAGACCCACACGATCGAGAGTGGCATCCACCGCGCGCCGCCGCTCGCGCACGGCGTAAACGCGCGCGATGAAATCCAGGTTTTCACGGATCGACAGGTCTTCGTAAAGACTGAAACCCTGCGTCATGTAGCCGACGCGGCGCTTGATCTCCGGCGCTTCGCGGATGATGTCGAAACCGAGGCAGGTGCCGCGCCCGGCATCGGGCCTGAGCAAGCCGCACAGCATCCGTATCGTCGTGGTCTTGCCGCTGCCGTTCGGTCCCAGGAAACCGCAGATATGGCCGCGCTCCACGCGCATCGCCACATCATCGACGACGCGCCGCCCGTCGAAGCTCTTGGACAAGCCGGTGACGTCGATAACCGCGGAATCCGTGCTCACGGTACTACTAGTACCGTGACACATTAATTACGAAACATTATAATGCCGCATCTCCATTACCCAAGGAGTCCGTGCGATGCGCCAAACCGAACTTCGACTGA
>MERI01000051.1 GCA_001772005.1 Betaproteobacteria bacterium RIFCSPLOWO2_12_FULL_62_58
CATCCCCTCGGTGCCGCCGTATGATGGCAGCCCGCCGCCCGCAAACCGCCCCGATGGCGTCACAAGCGGCCAAAGTTACCTTTTGCGTTCGGGGCGTGGTTTCTCCGTTGCTGAGCAATATCCTGCTCACGCCGTTTGATCGGGAGATGCGACGCAGGGGATATCAGTTGACGCGCTATGCGGATGATTGGGTGGTCACCTGCGCATCCGCAGCGCAAGCGCGAGCGGCGGTGGCGGCGGCACAACGTATTCTGAGCGAATTGGGCGTGCAACTTCATCCGCAGAAGACGCGGATCGTGCATGTCCGCTACGGGTTCGAGTTTCTTGGCTACAAGATCAAGCGCGGAGGGCAGCTCGATCTGCCTACGGGCAAGATTCGTAGCGCAGCACGCTCGGGGGCGCTGTATGCGTACCCGCGCGAGAAATCGATCCGGCGGTTCATGGATCGGGTGCGAAGCCTAACCCAGCGGCGCATGCCGCTCAAGACCGATGCGCTGATTCGGCAACTCAACCCGATGCTGCGGGGCTGGGGCGAGTACTTCAAGCGTGCCCATGTCCGGAAGATCTTCAACCGACTCGATCGTTGGGTTGTGCGGCGCATTTGGTCGCATCGATTCAAGCGTTGGCGTTGTGCGGGCTGGCAGGTGCTCCCCGCTGCCAAGCTATACGGAGAGTTGGGGCTGGTGAACTTGGTCGGATTGATTCCTTCGCTTGCTTCTCAGAGGAGCGAATCTTCGTGAAAGCTGGATGCTGGAAAACTGCATGTCCAGTTTGGGCGGCGGACGGAGGCCAGCGCGGGAGCGCGCCTCCTCCGACCCGACACCGCGGTCGCAAGGTGCGGTCACAGGCGGGGTTAGCAAAGCCACGCCGAGGGAAGGGAGGCAGGAAGAGAGAGGGCTGAGCTGTTGAGCCATGCAGACCGCGAAGGGAAGGTGCCAAGTGCCGCGAGCGCGGCTAGGCGAGTGCCCGATGCACTGGGAGAGGCGTGCCTCAGAACGGTGGCATCGGCGTGGTCTCACGGGGAGGTCCTGTTGACGGTTCTGGTAACGGAACGCCGAGGAGGAGATGGCCATGCTTCTTCGCAGTGTGGTATGCGCTTCACCCGTGACATACTGTGCTGTGCTGTCAATCCCGATGTGGAAACTCTCGACTGGAGAACCGTGTGCGGGAGAACCGCACGCACGGTTCGGAGGGCGGGGAGGGCGAGCGCTCTTCCCGACCCCTATCAATTTACGAATTGAACATGTGGAACCGCCGTATGGGTTCCCGTTTTCACGGGAACGACATCTTCACGGGAACGACATCTTTTGTGCGCCCCCGATCGTTCACGCGTTTCAGCTTAAGGTAGTGCCATTCGACGCTGGCCCTGTTTATTTGGCTTTCCGCCGATTGGCTTCCACCCAGCCGTCGACCAAAGCGACGGTCTGATCGATCACATCGGAGCGCATGCCCTTCTGCGCCGCTATGGTTTGCACCAGACGGTCTACCCGCTCGATATTGGGCGCGCCGGCAGCCAGAGCTCGCGCCGCAGAGGATGGGCTTTGAAGCGATAGTGCCGCATTGGCGTATTTCTCAAATGGCACCAGGTCTTTCTCATCCGCACCCAAAGACGTGCACAGCTTGACCACCCAGTCGTAGACCGACCGCGACGCCTCGATGTCGCTATGCACGGCTTCCTTGATGGATCGCATAGCATCTTTCTGCACGCAGCGATAGTTCCCGGCCAGCAACATGCTCCACTTCGCCAGCGGAACGAAGATGGAGTCGTGTACTTTGAGCTTGACCGGCAGCTCGATCTTGCCGGAACCCGTGTCGAACCGCACCGCTTCGATATCCGACTCCAACTGGCGCAGGATGGCGGTGTGCGCGTCTGAATCGAACCGCGCCGATTTGAAGTTCGTCGGCAGCCTGACTTGCAGCACATTGACCTTGTCTTCCGGCGGGCGGAAAGCCTGCGGGTCCGGACTGCACAGCGTCATCAGCTTGGGGTCGAAGCTGTCCCAGACGGTGGGATCGGTATAGCAGCCTCTGCATGCATCGGCATTGAGACCTGGAATGCGTTTCAGGTACGGCAGCGGCGGCATGTTCATGATCGACATGCAGGGCACTCTGGACTTGGCTACCGCATCCAGCAGTTCGCGCACGCCGGGCGAACGGTACTGTGGCTCCTGCATGGCCAATGCCACCAGATCGAAGTCAGCGGGCTTGAACGCCGTGGTGCCGCCGGCGGACAACTTGCCGGGCAATTGTTGAGAATTGATCTCGACGAGTCCGGCCCGGCCTTTGACCGGCAGGCGCACGATGGCGCCTTCCTTGTTAATCAAGTCCGCCTCGGCGGGGAGGCATACCAGCTTCACCGTATGCCCCGCAGCCGCGAGTTTTGTTCCCAAGAGCGAACCGTAAGACGCGCCCATGATCAGAATTTTGTAAGTGGTTGGCATGAAAAACTTCTCCTTCGGTTAGGTGGCAAAGCGGGCCCGAACCGGCGAACCCGGATCTTGCGTTCCATTCCTTCGCCGTTTCCGCAAGTTTACCACCGCAGGCCCGGGCGCTCAGCCGATTTCCCCCGGTCACCCGCCCCGAATCGATCTTGATTGGTCGACTTGGGGCGGAAAATACACTCCGACGAGCGTAAAATGGAACAAAAACCGGGCGTCAACGCCATTTATCCAGCCACTCCGTGTAACACATTCCCCAAAGAAAGGAGAAACCCCGTGCAGGACATGATTGACCGCGGACTATCCGAGGAGCAGCGCATGATGCGGGACACCATACGCGCTTTCGTCGATGACTTCGTGACCCCCTTCATCCGCAAGAACTGGGAGAAAGAGTGGGACATGAAGCCGGAGAACCGCCCGTCGCGCGAACTGCTCGAGGAGGCGCAAAAGATCGGGGTCCGCACGCTGGGAATTCCCGAGGAATTCGGCGGCACGCCGGTCGACCCCAAGACCGAGGTGCAGACCTTCGCGATGGTGGCAGAGGAAATCTCGCGCGGCGACTCGGGGCTCGGCGACAAGCTGACGCAGATCTGGAAGATCTCGAAACTGCTGCAGAACATCGCGCCGCGCCACCTGCAGGAACGCTGGTTTCCGCGCATCGTCGAGGACCCCTCCTTCCTGCTCGCGCACTGCCTGACCGAACCGCGCGGCGCTTCCGACCGCTGGCTCCCCTACGACGTACCCGAAGCGATGATGCACACCAAGGCCGAGCTGAAAGGCGACAAGTGGGTGATCAACGGCCGCAAGCAGTTCATCACCAACGCTTACGATGCCAAGCTCTACGTCGTTTACGCGACGACCAAGCCGGGCGCGGGCATGACCAAGGGCACCTCGAGCTTCCTGGTGCCGCGCGATACGCCCGGGCTGTCGGTCGCGCGCTGCAACGAGACGCTGGGCGGGCGCTTCATGAACAACGGCGAGATCGTGTTGGAGGACTGCGCGGTGCCGAAAGACCACTGTCTGGTGGAAGACATCGCGCTTACGCGGGCGGGCATCTACTTCCGTCCCGGCAAGATCATCGTCGCGGCCAAGAATCTGGGCGTCGGCATGGCGGCGTTCGAGCGCACCGCCGAATACGTGCAGAACTACGTGTAGGGCGGGCGCATCCTCATCAAGCACCAGGCGGTTGCGATCCGGCTCGCCGACATGGCGACCAAGCTCGCCGCGGTGCGCGCCCTGATAAACGAAGCCATCCGGGCGGTCGACGCCGGGGCGCCGGACGCCGAAGCACTGTGCGTGATGGTCAAAATGTATGCGTCGGAAGAAATATTCAAGGTGTGCCAGCACGCGGTGGAACTGCATGGCGGCAATGGCATCATGCTCGAATTCGGCATCGAGAAGCTGCTCCGCGACGCCTCGTTGTTCCTGCACCGGGACGCAACCGTCGACATTTCGCGCTTCAAGATCGTGAAAGCAATGTTCCCGCAGACCGCGGGCATTTACGCCGGGCCGGAGAAGTAACCGGGACTCGCTATGCCGGATACCGATGCAACCGCCGATAAACGCAGATAAAAAGCAGAAAAGATACTGCACCTGTAGGGGATCAATCGGCGTTCATCGGCGTTAGAACCGGCTTGCCGGCGAAATGCGCGCGGAGATTCGCCAGCAGCTTGCGTCCGCGTTCCTCGCGAATCTCGAGTGTAGCGGAGCCCATGTGCGGGGACAGCACGACGTTGTCCATGGTTGTAAGTTCCGCCGGAACCTGCGGCTCGTCCCAGAATACGTCGAGACCGGCGCCCGCGATGCGCTTATCCTTTAACGCCGCGATCAGCGCCTCCTGATTCACGACCGGACCGCGCGCGATATTTACGAGAAAGCTTTCGGGACGGAGCGCGGCGATGACCCGCGCATCGACCAGGTTGCGGGTCGCCGGGGTCAGCGGGCAGATGACGACCAGGCAGTCGGATGCGCGCGCCATCGCTTCGAGGTCCGGATAGTGGGGATAGGACACGTCGTCCTTGCGGTGTGGTCCGTGGTAGCACACCGACATGCCGCACGCCTGCACTCGCTTGGCGATTTCCCGGCCGATCCTGCCGAGGCCGACGATGCCGCAGGTCTTGCCGCCGAGATCGCGGCCCGCCGGAAGCGGCCCCTGCGGCCACCGGCCCGCGCGCACGAACCGGTCGCCCTCGGCGATGCGCCGCATGACCGCGATGACCAGTCCCAAGGCGAGGTCCGCCACGGTCGGGGTGATGAAGTCCGGCGTGTTGGTGACGATCATTCCGCGCTCCCGGGCCGCCGCCAGATCGACCGTGCCGTGGGGGTTGCCGTAAGACGAGATGATTTCAAGTCGTGGCAGCGCGTCCATCCGGGCGCGGCTGAAACCGACGAGACCCGTGGTCACGACGCCGCGCACGCGCCCTGAGACTTCCTTGGTGAACGCGTCCGGATCCTGCGCCGTCCACAGCTTGTGCACGATGAACTCACGCTCGAGCTCGGCAAGCGTCGGGGCGTAGAACGGCCTGGTCACCAGGATGTCGGGTGTCATCGGTTCACTTTATTTGCGTCAGGGCGTGAAGGCGTAAAAGGCAGGATTCAGGATCAAGGATTCAGGATCAAGGATTCAGGATCAAGGATTCAGGATCAAGGAAAATCAGTCTGAGGGCGTATGGGCGAAAGACAATCCTCTCCCGACCTCCCGCTCTCCCGCCCTCCCGGCTCTTAGTAATGCGACTTGAAGCTTACCCCATCGCGTTTGATCAGTTCATCCAGATCGATGTAGGACCGCTTGGTTTTCTTGTCCACCGTGAACTGCATTTTCCGGTTGGTTTCCGTCGTGGCGCGTATGTCCAGCAGCTCCAGCCCCTCCTTGACCTCCCATTCATGGGCGCCCGCGATCCCGGGCGGCGCGTAGATGATGGATCCGGGACCGACTTCGTATTCCTTGCCCTCAAAATCCCGTACGGTGGCGTGCCCGGAAATCACGTAATAACAAGCCTCGATCGGGTGCCAGTGGAGCTGCTCGTAGGTCCCGGGCAGATAACTCGCCCGGCCCAGCCGCACCCTGTCGGTCGCGTGTACCTCCGGCCATCCGACCAGCCGTTTGTAGGTCTGGCCCTCCGTCACGCCGCGCTGCCCTTGGAAGTCCGCCTCATTGATCACCTTCACGGTTGATTTTACTTCCATCTTGACTTCTCCTTTGGCTGAACATCTGATTCGATCGATGGCGCCGGTCGGCCATTCCCTAGCAGCCTGTCGGACTTAACAGTCCATACAGGCTGCTAAAGGCAAAACCGGCTGACAATTTTGAAGGAAACCCACCCGATGCGGTCGAAGGTGAAGCGATGCAAGGGTGAATTGGCATATTTGTCATCCGCTTTTGCGTTTTTTCCTGGCGCCGGTTTTGCGTTAGGAGTTTGTCGGGGCTAAGTCCGACAAACTCCTAGCGGCATTGAGCTACCGCAATTAGACCGCACCGGGGTCAAGTTAGTAAAGCCCGTTCCGATCAGTCCCGGAACATGAAGTTGGCCGCCTTGAGAAAAAGTGTGCGGTTGACGCCGTCGGAATGCAGGAACGCCGCCGCATCGCGCACCAGCTTCTCGACCCCGAACTCCTTCATGTAGCCATGGCCGCCGTGGATCTCCATGGTCCAGGTGGCGATCTTCCATGCAGCCTGTGCCGCCATGGCTTTGGGTAATGCGCCGAGTGTCCTGTCCCAACCGTGTTCCGGGTGGTCGGCGAGCCAGCAAGCACGGTGTATGTATGATCGCGAGGCGTCGATCAGCATGCGCATCTCGGCGAGCTGCGCCCGGATGCCGTCATGCTCGATCAAAGGCCTGCCGCCCTGCACGCGGATTTTGGCCCATTCAATCGCCTTCTGGTGCAGCGCGCCTGCGACCCCCAGCACTGTGGCGCCGGCATACGCGTTACTTTGCGGAAAGAATTCCGCCAGCACGTTGAAGCCTTTCCCGACATTGCCGACCACGTTTTCGTCCGGGATAAAGCAATCCTGGAATATAAGCTCGGCGTTATTGGCAAGCCGCTCGCCCATCTTGTCGTGCACGCGGCCGATGGTAAACCCGGGCCGGTCCCGTTCCACCAGAAAGCAGGTGGAGCCTTCGGCCATCGGTTTTTCCCGCTCGGTCTGCACGAACAGCAAATAGTGGCTGGCCCGATTGCCGTTGGAGATGAAATGCTTCATGCCGTTGATAACCCAACCCCCGGTAGTTTTCCGGGCGCCCGTGCGAAATGGTGTCGGATACGGAAGGAAATAGTTGGAAGCATTGTCGGGCTCGGTGATGCCGATGGCCAGCATGCCGCGCGGGTCCGCGGCAAATTTGGGCAGGACACGGCTTTGCTGTTTTTCACTGAGCGCTTTTTGCATGATCTGGGCGATCTTCAGGGTTTGCGCAAAAATGACCGAGACGCCGATGTCGCCTTTGCCAAGCTCCTCGATGACCATCGCGGTGGTCAACGAGTCCGTGCCGAGACCCCCCCATTTTTCAGACAGGGTCATGGTGCGAAGGCCCACCTCGTGGGCCTTCTCCACGATTTCCCAGGAGAAACTTTGCGCCGGGTCGGGGTTGGCGTCCAGTTTCGCGGCCCGGGGCGTGACCTCTTCTTCAACAAAACGCGCAACGGTTTCCAGGATCGCGCGCTGGTCATCGTTCATTACGAAAATGTCTTCCATTGATGCCTCGTTCCGTTTTCGCCACGCGCCCCACCCGGCTGAAGGACGCGGTCGGCGCGGATCAGTCTGCGACGGTGATCTTCGCCGCCTTGACCACTCGCTTCCACGTTTCCACGTCGCGCCTGATCAGGTTCAAAAACTGCTCTGGCGGACCGCCGGCAAGCTCCAGCCCTTGTCCCGCCATCCGGCTCTTGATCTCGTCCGCCTGGAGCGCTCTTGCGACTTCATTGTTCCACCGCAGGACGATGTTCTTGGACAGGCCCTTCGGTCCCAGGATGCCGTACGAATTAACCGCCGCGTAACCGGGCACCGTCTCGCCGACGGCGGCCACATCGGGCAGCGCGGCCGAGCGCTTGGCGGTGGTGACGGCAATGGCGCGCAGCCGTCCCGACTTCAGGTGAGGGATGGTCGAGACCACGCTGCCAAAGGTCAGCTGTATCTGCCCCCCGATAAGATCGTTCAACGCCGGGCCCATGCCCTTGTACGGAACGTGCGTAAGATCGACCTTGGCCTCCAGCTTGAAGAGCTCGCCCGAAAGGTGCGCGAGACTGGCAGTGCCGGTCGAGCCGTAGTTCAGCTTGCCGGGGTTGCCCTTGGCGTAAGCGATGAGCTCTTTGACGCTTTTGACCGGCACCGCCGGATGCGTCGCGACGACCAGCCCCAGTTCCCCGACTAGAATGATCGGCTGGATGCCGTTTACCGGATCGTATGGCAGCTTGTAGAGCGCGGCGGTGGCGCCGTAGCTGCCGGAAACCATGACCAGCGTGTAGCCGTCAGGGTTGGCGCGAACCGCGGTCTCGGTCCCGACCGTGGCGGATCCGCCACCCCGGTTGTCCACCACGACCGTCTGCCCGAGCCTCTCGGAAACCGGCTGCGCGATAATCCGCGCCACGATGTCCGTGCCGCCACCGGGAGGAAAAGGTACTATCAGCCGGATCGGCTTGGACGGATACCCCTGTCCTGAGCCTGTCGAAGCGGCCTGCGCCACCGCCGCACCGGAAACCAGCGAACATGACGCGATCACAAGCAAACCGGGCACGATTCGTGACAAACGAAGCATGGACTTCCTCCTCCTTTGATTCTTAAATAGCCGTGAAATCGGGAGATCGGAAGTCGTAAGATACTTCCGCCTCGCGTTCATCCGATCGGCCGTTTTTAGGTCTGGCCCCCCGTTACGCCGCGCTGCCCTTGGAAGTCCGCCTCATTGATCACCTTCACGGCTGATTTCACTTCCAGCTTGACCTCTCCATTGGCTGACACTCTGTTGCAATATTTTAGCGCTCACTCTCGTTGCGCGCTTAGTTTGTTACATTCGATTTCAGGCACTACCGGCGGGCCTGATCCCATGCGGGGAGTGCAAGCAAGCTGAGGCGGTGGTGCAAGGCGAAAGGCTGTGCGTGCAAAGCTGCTAGATACCGGTGATCAGCGGTAAAATCCCCCCAAATAGGCCCTCGCTTCAGTCGGTGAGAGCAGGGGACGCAAAAACCTTTGAAAGCTACTCGCAAATTTAACCCGCAACCCGCGTCAGCAAGCGCCTGACGCTCGTGAAGTTTGGATCGCAGTCCCTTGTCACCGCTAATTACGACTTTACCGCCGTCGGCCGCAAAACGCTGCAACCAAGGAACGTCGCTTTGATCTCTTGGCACCGAGTAATCTCTGGCAGATAGAGGATGCTTTCGGCGCTGACGTAGACTATGCGATGCTGATAAAGCTCTACGGCACGCTAGGCCATACAGCGGAAGATGCACACCGTTATAGTCCGGCGGAATGTAGCGGCACGATGAAGCGCAAGATTACGGGCAATCCAAACGTAAAGGACGTATCAACAAGCTACATCGAACGTGCCAATTTAACTATGCGGATGCATATGCGCCGGTTTACGCGCCTTACCAACGCATTCAGCAAGAAACTAGAGAATCACGTGCACGCGGTAAGCCTTCACTTCATGTTCTATAACTTCTGCCGGATTCACAGCAGCCTTCGCATTACTCCCTCGATGGCCGCAGGCATTGACGATCACGTTTGGAGCATGGAAGAAGTCGTAATGATGGCTGATACGCAAGATGTAACAGAAAGAAAATCTAAGTGAACCAGTACCGGGAAAACCAGCGCCTATACGCAGAGCATTCGCGTGGGTAAAATACTGCCATGCAGCCCCTTCTCCTCGTAGCACGTTGGCCTGAGTCCATCCGGTGGTGGCGGTAGCACGCCACGCCAAGACATTGTCCCGCTTGCCCGAAAATTCCTCGGGCAGCAAATCAAAATGGTGGTAAATCGGCGGTAATCAGCCGACAAAACCGACAAGTGAGACACGTAACATCACGCATAAACAAGTAGTTAGGCCATACCATGCTGCTGATGATCGACAACTACGATTCGTTCACCTACAACCTGGTGCAGTATTTCGGCGAGCTCGGCCAGGAGGTGAAGGTATTCCGCAATGACGAGATCACGGTCGAGGAAATTGCGGCCCTGAAACCCGCGCTTATCGTGGTTTCACCCGGTCCGTGCACGCCGAATGAAGCCGGCATCTCGGTGCCGCTGATCAAGCGCTTCGCCGGTGACATTCCGATACTCGGCGTGTGTCTCGGCCACCAGAGCATCGGCCAGGCGTTCGGCGGCAGGATCGTGCACGCGAAGCAACTGATGCACGGCAAGACCTCGGCCATCGAGCATAATGGAATCGGCGTGTTCCGGGGCCTGCCCCGGCCGTTCCAGGCTACACGCTACCATTCGCTGGTGATCGAACGCGCAAGCCTGCCGGATTGCCTCGACATCACGGCCTGGACCGACGACGGGGAGATCATGGGGGTGCGCCACAAGACGCTTCCGGTGGAAGGCGTTCAATTCCATCCCGAGTCGATACTGACCGAGCACGGTCACCGGTTGTTGAAGAACTTCCTAGAGGGAGGAGGTCAATGACGCCGCAAGAAGCGTTGAACAGGATCATCGATCATCGCGAGATCTTCCGCGAGGAAATGCTGTCGCTCATGCGCAGCATCATGAGCGGGGAAGTGTCGCCGGTGCTGATCGCCGCCATCATCACCGGGCTGCGCGTGAAGAAGGAAACCATCGGCGAAATCGCCGCCGCAGCCGAGGTGATGCGCGAGTTCGCGACCAAGGTGCCGGTCCCTGATGAGCCCCATCTCATCGACACCTGCGGCACGGGAGGCGATGCCGCGCACTCGTTCAACATCTCGACCGCCGCGATGTTTGTGGCCGCGGGGGTGGGGGCGAAGATCGCCAAGCACGGCGGGCGTTCGGTTTCCAGCAAGTCGGGCAGCGCCGATGTGCTGGAAGCGCTGGGCGTCAACATCAATCTCAAGCCCGAGCAGGTGGCGCGCTCGATTGCCGAGGTGGGGGTGGGTTTCATGTTCGCGCCCAATCATCACGGGGCGATGAAACATGCCGCGCCGGTGCGCAAGGAACTCGGCGTGAAAACCATCTTCAACATCCTCGGCCCGCTCACCAATCCCGCCGGCGCGAGGCAGCAGGTGATGGGCGTGTTTCATCCCGATCTGGTCGGCATCCAGGCCCGGGTGCTGCAGCGGCTCGGCAGCCGGCGCGTCATGATCGTGCACGGGATGGAGGGACTCGACGAGATCTCGATCAGTGGTCCCACCCTGGTGGCCGAGTTGAAGGACGGCCAGATCCACGAGTACACGATCGCACCGCAGGATTTCGGGCTCTCCACTCGCGGCAATGCCGCCATCCGCGTCGACGGCATCGGGCAGTCGAAGGCGATGATGCTTGCCGCGCTCGACAACCAGGACAGCGCGGCGCGCGACATCGTGGCGTTCAACGCCGGCGCCAGCATTTACGTCGCGGGTTTGGCCGGCACGCTCGCCGACGGTGTCAAGAAAGCGCTGGCGACGATCGCGAGCGGCGCGGCACGCAGGAAACTCGACCAGTTCGTCGCGTTCACACGGAATGCTTAAGAGGATGACGAAATCCGGCATAAAGCGCCTCGTAAACGAATTCAATGAAACCTCTGCGCCTCCGCGTCTCCGCGGTTAGTTCAAATGGCTGACATCTTGCAGCGCATCCTCGCTGTCAAGGTGGAAGAAGTGGCGCACGCCAAAGCCGCCAGGCCGCTGGCTGAAGTACGATCGGCCGCGCAGGCTGCGGCGCCGGCACGTGACTTCGTGGGTGGGCTGCGCGCAAAGCTTGCCGCAGGACTGCCGGCAGTGATCGCGGAAATCAAGCAGGCGAGTCCGAGCAAAGGCGTGCTGCGTGATAATTTCGAGCCGGCGGCTATCGCCCGCAGCTATGACAGGCACGGCGCGGCATGCCTGTCGGTGCTGACCGACGCGCAGTTTTTCCAGGGCGGGATCGAACATATGATGCTGGCGCGCGCTGCGTGCGAGCTGCCGGTGCTGCGCAAGGATTTCGTGATCGATCCTTATCAGGTTTACGAATCCCGCGCCGCCGGCGCCGATTGCATCCTGTTGATCGTCGCGGCGCTCGACCTGCCGCGGATGCGGGAGCTGGAAACCGTCGCGCACGAACTGGGGCTCGGGGTGCTGGTCGAGGTACACAACGGCAACGAACTCGATCTGGCGCTGCGGCTCACGACGCCGCTCATCGGCATCAACAACCGCAATCTGCGCACCTTTGAGACGCGGCTCGACACCACGCTCAACCTGCTTGATCGCATCCCGCATGAGCGTTTGGTGGTGACCGAAAGCGGCATCCTCGGGCCGGAAGACGTGAAGACGATGCGCGAAGCCGGGGTCAACTGCTTTCTCGTCGGCGAAGCCTTCATGCGCGCAACCGATCCCGGCGTCGAACTCGAGCGATTGTTCGGAAAAGCCGCCTGACCGGCGTTATACTGCCATCATGATCGACATTGACCGCCTGATCATCGGTTTCGACAAAGGCTTGCGCACATTGTTTGCGCCGGCACAGACCCTGCGGTCGGTGCCGGGGGAGGCGTTGAGCGAAACCCCGCTTAATGAGCAGGAGCGTCTACTCGCCGCGGCGTTGATGCGCGTCAATCACTGCGGGGAAATCTGCGCTCAGGCGCTGTATCAGGGGCAGGCGTTGACTGCGCGCGATTCGCAGGCCCGGGAAGCGTTGGAGAAGGCGGCGCAGGAAGAGACCGAGCACCTGGCATGGACTGAACGCAGGATCGAAGAGCTGGGCGGCAGAAAAAGCCTGCTCAATCCGCTGTGGTATGCGGGCTCGTTTGCGCTCGGCGCCGCGTCAGGGCTGCTGGGTGACCGCTGGAACCTCGGGTTTCTTGCGGAAACGGAACGCCAGGTGGTCGAACATCTCGAAGGGCATCTGCAAAAGCTGCCTGCCGAAGATCAGAAAAGCCGCGCGATCCTCGAACAGATGAAAGACGATGAAGCACGACACGCAACAAGCGCGCTCAAGCACGGTGCAGTCGAGATGCCGGAACCGGCCAAACGCGTAATGCGGCTCGCCTCCGGGGTGATGACCCGCACCGCGTTCTGGATCTAGAAAATAGCCGCCAAGCCTGTCCTGAGCTTGTCGAAGGGGCGCCAAGAAATTCGAGGATCGAGCGGCTCAACGTCGTGCTGTGCGGCGGGCCCGCACGATGGCAAAGGATGGCGCACCGCTTCTGGCCCGTCCGCACCAGCTACAAGTTCAGGACTCCTGACATGGGCGCAAGAATCTATGCAACCTCAGGTGCCTCGTAGACCAGCGTCAAGTCCGTGCCCGGATAGCGAACCTCGAG
>MERI01000052.1 GCA_001772005.1 Betaproteobacteria bacterium RIFCSPLOWO2_12_FULL_62_58
AATAAACGCGCGCGGTGCGGTTTCGGGGTTAAACCGCGTGCGATCGTCTAAAATCTAGAGCCGAACTCAAAAACCAGGAAATTAACCGCAGATAAACGCCGATAGACGCCGATGAGAATCAAGAACAAAAACCAGCAGGAGCACAGTGTTCGCAGAGCATCTTATCCATTTGTGTCCTTCGTTTTTCCGTTGCGTACCCCTCAAGTACCCGTCAAGCGGGTATTAAGAAGAAGGGGTATTGAAAAGAATCCTTCGCGTTGATGCTTTTGACCTTGATTTTATCTGCGTTCATCTCCACGGCTTCCCACGGCGGGCGAAGAACTTTCCATGACTGAAACCGAGCTGAACGGGGTCGCCGGCCTCACACAGGCCGAGGCCGCGGCGCGTCTCGCTGCCGAGGGCTACAACGAGCTGCCCACCGCGGCGCGGCGCGACCTGCCGGCGATTGCGCTGGAAGTAATACGCGAGCCGATGTTCCTGCTGCTGGTAGCGGCGGGGGCGATCTATCTCGCGCTGGGCGATCTCAACGAAGCGCTGGTGCTGCTCGCGTCGGTGTTCGTGGTGATGGGCATCACCATCTACCAGGAACGCAAGACCGAGCGCGCGCTGGAAGCGCTGCGCGATCTCACCAGCCCGCGCGCATTTGTCGTCCGCGACGGCGGAAAACAGCGCATCGCCGGACGCGAGGTGGTGCGCGGCGACATCCTGATCGTCAAGGAAGGCGACCGCGTTCCGGCCGACGCTGTGCTTCTCGATTGTCACGATCTCAAGGCGGACGAATCACTGCTGACCGGGGAATCGGTCTCGGTGCGCAAGCAGGCCTGGGACCGCAAATCGCAAATCGGCCGTCCGGGAGGCGACGACCTGCCGTTCGTTTTTTCCGGCACGATGCTGGTACAGGGGCAGGGGGTGGCGGAGGTCGTGGCAACCGGTGCGCGCACCGAGATCGGCAAAATCGGACGGGCCTTGCAGCGGATCACCATGGAAGCGACGCCGCTGCAGCGCGAGACGCGGTGGATGGTCCAGCGCATCGCCCTGTTCGCGATCGTGCTCGCCGTGCTGGTCGCGTTGCTGCACGTGCTGTTGCGGGGCGCGTGGCTGGACGGGTTGCTCGCCGGGATCACGCTGGCGATGGCCATCCTGCCTGAGGAGTTCCCGGTCGTGCTCACCGTGTTTCTCGCGCTCGGCGCGTGGCGCATCTCGCAGAGCCGGGTGCTCACGCGGCGCGTGCCGGCGATAGAAACCCTGGGAGCAGCCACGGTGCTGTGCGTCGATAAGACCGGCACGCTGACCATGAACCGGATGATGGTGCGCAGCCTTGCCGCGGGGGAGCAGGTCCACGAGGTGGTGTCGCACGAAGAAGCACTGCCGGCGCGATTTTTCGACGTTCTGGAGTACGCCATCCTCGCGAGCGAGATCAACCCCTTCGATCCGATGGAGCGGGCGATCCACGATCTGGGCGAACGCCATCTCGGCGAACGGCGTGCGCGTCATGCTGTGTGGCAACTGGCGAAGGAGTATCCGCTCTCGCCGCAGTTGCTGGCGCATACCCACATCTGGCGCGCTACGACGGACGGAGAGGACGTGGTCGCGGTCAAAGGGGCGCCGGAAGCGGTCGCCCGGCTGTGCCGCTTGGATCCGGAGATTTGGGCGCGGCACGAGGCGCAGGTACGGCGCATGGCGGAGGACGGCCTGCGCGTGCTCGGCGTGGCGCGCGCGCGTGTGCGAGCGGGGGACTGCCCCGAGACCCAGGAGGCCTTTGCATTCGAGTGGCTGGGCCTCCTCGGCCTCGCCGATCCGGTGCGGCCGACGGTGAAATCGGCATTGGCCGACTGTTACACCGCCGGCATCCGGGTGATCATGATCACGGGCGATTACCCGGTTACCGCGCAGGCGATCGCACGCAGCATCGGACTTACTCCTTGCGATGAGGTGATTACCGGATCTGAACTCGCGGCGATGGGCGACGCGGAACTGCACAGCCGCATGCGCCGCGTCAACGTATTCGCCCGCGTCGTGCCGGAACAGAAGCTGCGGCTGGTCGAGGCGCTCAAGGCGAACGGCGAAGTGGTGGCGATGACCGGCGACGGGGTCAACGACGCGCCGGCGCTGAAAGCCGCGCATATCGGCGTCGCGATGGGCGCGCGCGGCACCGACGTCGCGCGCGAAGCCGCTTCGCTGGTGCTGCTGGAGGACGATTTCGATTCCATCGTGCACGCGGTGCGGCTCGGACGCCGCATCTACCGCAATATCCGCAACGCGATGTCGTACCTGCTGGCGGTGCACGTGCCGATCGCGGGCATGGCGTTCGTCCCGCTCATGTTCGGCTGGCCGATGGCGTTCTTTCCGCTGCACATCGTGTTCTTCGAGTTCGTGATCGATCCCGCATGCTCGATCGCCTTCGAGGCCGAACCGATCGACGACGAGGTCATGAAGCGTCCGCCGCGCTCACCGGGCGAACGCATGTTCGGCCTGCGGACCGTGGCGGTGGCCGTGCTGCAGGGCGCAGTGATGTTGTTGTCGGTGGCGCTGGTCTACGGATTCGCGCTGGCGCGCGGGGCGGGCGAAGCCGAGGCGCGTGCGATGACGTTCACCACGATCGTCCTCGGCAACCTCGGCTTGATTCTCGCCAACCGCTCGACCACGCGCTCGATCTTCACGACGCTGCGCTTTCCCAATCCCGCGCTGTGGTGGGTGATCGGCGGAACGCTCGGCGGCATCGCGTTGTCGCTTTATGTGCCGTATCTGCGCAACCTCTTCCGCTTCGCGCCGCTGCACCTGGATGATCTTGGGTTATGCCTGGGCGCGGCATTGTTCGGGTTGCTGTGGTACGAGGGCTACAAAGCGATACGGGTGCGCGGCAAAACATAAAGCAAGCCTATTCACGCATAAGCGGCGCCATGCTTAATTCAGAGCGCACTCTTATGCGCGCATAAGTAATTTCGAAACTTCGCACGGTCGCTTGTGCGTAGAATTACGAATAAGCTTGTCGATCTCATATGCCGGCTGCCGCTTCCCGATCTGAAATCGCCACCGAGCGCGTGGAGACCAAAAACACCACGTGCTACATGTGCGCGTGCCGCTGCGGCATCCGCGTCACGCTCAGGAACGGCGAGGTGCGCTACATCGAGGGCAATCCCGACCACCCGCTCAACAAGGGGGTGATCTGCGCCAAGGGCGCCTCCGGCATCATGAAGCAGTATTCGCCGGCGCGCCTGACGTTGCCGCTCAAACGCAAGCAGGGCGCCGCGCGTGGCGCGGCTGAATTCGAGGCGATCACCTGGGATGAAGCGTACGCGCTGATGGAAGAGCGTCTCGGAAAAATCCGCGCCACCGATCCCAGGAAATTCGCGCTGTTCACCGGCCGCGATCAGATGCAGGCGTTGACGGGTTTGTTCGCGCGCCAGTTTGGCACGCCGAACTACGCCGCGCACGGCGGCTTCTGCTCGGTCAACATGGCGGCGGGGATGATCTACACCATCGGCGGCTCGTTCTGGGAATTCGGCGGGCCGGACCTCGACCGGGCGAAACTGTTCGTGATGATCGGCACCGCCGAGGATCACCATTCCAATCCGCTCAAAATCGCCATATCCAGGTTCAAGCGCAGCGGCGGGCGTTTCGTTTCCATCAACCCGGTGCGCACCGGCTATTCAGCGATTGCCGATGAGTGGGTGCCGATCCGCCCCGGCACCGACGGCGCGCTGCTGCTGGCGCTGGTTCACGAAATCATCCACACCGGGCTCTACGACCGCGAGTTCCTCGCGCGCTACACCAATGCCGGCTATCTCATCAATCTCGATGCGGCGAGCGACAATTACGGGCTGCCGGTGCGCGACCTGAGCCATCCCGACGGCCAGTCCGAGTTCGCGCAGAATTACCAGTGGTGGGACCGGCACTCGAACCAGCAGGTGCTCGCGCATCGTCCCGACGCGGATCCTTACCTGCTCGGCGAATTCACGCTCGCCGGCGGCGCGCCAGGGAAACCCGCGTTCCAGCTGCTGATGGAACGCGTCAAGGATTACACGCCGGAGTGGGCGGCGGGCATCACCGGCATCTCGCCGGCGAAAATCCGGCGGCTGGCGCATGAAATGGGCGTCACCGCGCGCGATCAGAAAATCGAGCTGCCCATCGCCTGGACCGACAGCTGGGGCGTGGAGCACGAGTCGGTGACCGGCAATCCGGTGGCGTTCCACGCCATGCGCGGGCTTGCTGCGCACTCCAACGGCTTTCATACCATCCGTACGCTGGCGATCCTGATGAGCCTGCTCGGCACCATCGACCGCCCCGGCGGCTTTCGCCACAAAGCGCCATTCCCGCGTGGCATACCGCCGCTCGCCAAGCCCCCCAGCGGTCCGGATGCGGTGAAACCGAACACGCCGCTGGCGGCGATGGCGCTCGGCTGGCCGGGGAGTCCGGACGACTTGTCGGTCAGCGCGGACGGGACGCCGGTGCGTATCGACAAGGCATTCTCGTGGGAATATCCGCTGGCGGTTCATGGACTCATGCACAACGTGATCACCAACGCCTGGCGCGGCGATCCGTACCGCATCGATACGCTGATGATCTTCATGGCCAACATGGCGTGGAACTCGACCATGAACACGGTCGAAGTGCGCAAGATGCTGAACGACCGCGACGAAACCGGCGAGCACAAGATTCCGTTCCTGATCGTGTGCGATGCGTTCCAGTCCGAGATGACGGCGTTCGCCGACCTGGTGCTGCCCGACACCACTTATCTCGAGCGCCACGACGTGATGTCCATGCTCGACCGCCCGATTTCGGAGTTCGACGGGCCGGTCGATTCAGTGCGCGTGCCGGTGGTGCCGCCCAAGGGCGAGTGCAAGCCGTTCCAGGAAGTGCTGATCGAGGTTGCAAGCCGGCTGAAATTGCCGGCGTTCGTTCACCTGGATGGTTCGCGCAAATATCGCGATTATCCCGATTTCATCGTCAATTACGAGACCGAGCCCGGCTCGGGCATCGGCTTTCTCGCGGGCTGGCGCGGCAAGGGCGGCGAGAAGTTCATGCAGGGCGAGCCGAATCCGCAGCAGTGGGAGATGTACGCCAAGAACGACTGCGTGTTCCACCACCGGCTGCCGCGCTCCTACCAGTACATGCGCAACTGGAACCAGGGCTATCACGAATGGGCGCAGCGCACGCGGCTGCGTCGCTACGCGGACCCGATCGTGATCCAGCTTTATTCCGAGGTGATGCAGAAATTCCGTCTCGCCGCGCAGGGGAAGGGCCGCGCCCAGAAGCGCCCGCCTGAGCATCTCAGGAGCCGCATCGAGACTTATTTCGATCCGCTTCCGTTCTATTACGCGCCGCTCGAAGTGCAACTGACCGATCACGGCCGCTACCCGCTGTCGGCGATCACCCAGCGGCCGATGGCCATGTATCACTCCTGGGATTCGCAGAACGCATGGCTGCGCCAGATCCACGCCCACAACTATCTCTTCATCAACCCGCAGGTAGCGCGTGCCGGCGGTATTGCGGACGGCGACTGGATCTGGGTCGAGTCGATGCACGGGCGGGTGCGCTGCATGTGCCGCTACGGCGAGGCGGTCGAGCCGGGCACGGTGTGGACGTGGAATGCGATCGGCAAGGCCAAGGGGGCATGGCATCTCGCGCCCGACGCCAACGAATCGGAAAAAGGCTTCCTGTTGAATCATTTGATTAGTGATGAGCTGCCGGCCACCCCCTCCCTGACCCTCCCCCTTGGGAAGGGGGAGGGAAAAAATTATCCCCTCCGCCTTGGCGAGGGGGAGGGAAAAGATTATCCCTTCCCCCTCGGCAAGGGGGAGGGCAAGGGTGGGGGCGCGCGGCGCATCTCCAACTCCGACCCGGTCACGGGCCGGGCCGGCTGGTATGACGTGAGAGTCCGTATCTACAAGGCCGGCGCCGACGAGCCGCGGGAGTCATGGCCGCAGTTTGCGGCGATGAAACCACTTCCCGGCACCGGCACCGTGCGGCGGTTGTGGCAGGCGTTTGTTGCTGGCAAAGGTGAATGGAAGTGAGGATCGAGGATTCAGGATTGAGGATCGAGGAGTGAGGATTGATGGAAATCCGCGGCGCGCTGCGGATGTCGTTCACCGCTCACGGCTCACCGCTCACTGTTCACGGAGTCTGATATGACTCAACTCGCGTTAGTCATCGATCTCAACGTGTGCGTCGGCTGTCACGCGTGCGTGACGAGCTGCAAGGAATGGAATACTTCCGGCGAGGCGGGGTGTTTGTCCGACGACAATCCCTACGACCGCGATCCGACCGGGACTTTCCTCAACCGCGTACAGACTTTCGAGGTCGGAGAGTATCCGAACACCCAGACCGTGCATTTCCCGAAATCATGCCTGCACTGCGAGGACCCGCCGTGCGTGCCGGTATGCCCGACCGGCGCGAGCTACAAGCGCGCCGAGGATGGCATCGTGCTGGTCGATTACGACAAGTGCATCGGCTGCAAATATTGCGCGTGGGCCTGCCCTTACGGCGTGCGCGAGATGGACGAGCACCAGAAGGTGATGAAGAAATGCACGCTGTGCGTCGATCGCGTCTACGACGGGAATCTGCCTGAGGCGCAGCGCAAGCCCGCTTGTGTGCTGGCGTGTCCAACCAGCGCGCGGCTCTACGGCGACATTCACGATCCCGAGTCGGCGGTGTCTAAGGCGATCCGCGATAACGGCGGTTATCAGTTGATGCCGGAGTGGGGCACGCAGCCGGCGAACCATTATCTGCCGCGGCGCAAAACCGAGATTCGCATTCACCGCGACGAGCTCCAACGCGCCGACAACCCGCTCAAGATCGACGGCCTGCTCCCCAAACCCGGGGTCAAGGCGCCGGCGCTGGATGATGTCACATCTTGGTAACGATGAACGCGGAACGCGGAACGATGAACAGGAAAAGCAATCCGCGTCTTTCGTTCATCATTCATCGTTCATCGTTCATCATTTCATAATTCCGTGCGTCCCGCTTTCTCCGTCATCCTGCTCACCACCCTGATCGGCGTCGGCCAGGGTTTGTTCCTGGCGCTCTACGCTGCGGAGCTGGGCGCGATGTTCGATCTGCTGCCGGTGCAGGATGGCCGACGCTTCTTCGCTGCGGGTGATGCGCTGGCCCTGGCGTTTCTCACGGCCGGGCTGCTCGCGTCGTTTTTCCATCTCGGCCGTCCGGAGCGCGCGTGGCGCTCGGCCGCGATGTGGCGCACTTCATGGCTGTCGCGCGAAGTGATCGTGCTGCCGGCGTTCATGGCGGCGGTGTTCGGCCACGGCGTCTCACACTATTTCGGTCTCGGCGGCACGCTGATGCCGGGCGCGCTCGGCGTTCTGCTGTGCCTGGTGCTGTTCGTGTGCACCGGCATGATCTACGCCTGCCTCAAGTTCCTGCAGGAATGGGCGACGCCGCTCACCGTGGTCAATTACATCCTGCTCGGCTGCGCGTCCGGCTTCACTTTCGCCACCGCGTTTGCTGCTGCGGCGGGACCGGGCCTGACCGAGACGTTCGGCAGGTGCGCGGTAGCGTTCACGCTGGCTGCCTTGTGCACGCGTGTCGCGTCGCTCGTGCGCAATGCCCGCATCAAGCCCAGGTCGAGCCTGCAGACCGCCATTGGCGTCAAACATCCGCGCATCGCACAGAAAGCAGAGGGTTTCATGGGCGGATCGTTCAACACGCGCGAGTTTTTCTACGGCAAGGAGGCATCGCCGCTGCGCGCGGTGAAGTGGGGGTTCCTGGTGCTGACATTTCCGGTGCCGCTGGCGCTGCTGTTGGCCGGGATGGTGATCGCGGCCGCCCCATTGCTCGCGGCGGCGTTCGCGATTCAGTATCTGGGGCTGATCGCCGAGCGCTGGTTCTTTTTTGCCCAGGCCAGCCATCCGCAGAATCTGTACTATCAGGCAATCTCGTGATTCCCGCGAGGCTCTTCTGTGCGTGGTGCGCCGCAAAAACTGCTTGATTCTAACGGGAAAAATCGGTAGCCTTGACTCTAGGATCCGCAGTCGCAGTCGTTTTGATCCGTCAACGCACTTCCCAGAGGATTTCCATGAATACCGAGACCGCCATTACCAAGGAAAAACTTACGCAGGACCTGAAGATCGTGATTGCCGACGCAGAGGAATTGCTCCGCGCGACCGCCAGCCAGGCCGGCGAGAAAGTTGTCGTCGCGCGGGAAAAAATCCAGGACAGCCTGCACCGCGCCAAAGTCAAGCTCGCCGAAGCCGAAGATGTGATGATGGATAAGACCAAGCAGGCGGCGCGCGCCACCGACGAATACGTGCATGAAAATCCGTGGAAAGCGGTCGGCGCTGCCGCCGGCATCGGTCTGATCATCGGCCTGCTGATCGGCCGGCGCTAAAGCGCCTTACACCGTGCCCGCAGAGGAATCCGGCCCTGACGCGGCCCCGTCCCACGGGCTGCTCGCTTCACTGCGCAATCTGGCGGCGACAGCCGTCGGGATATTGCAGACGCGTCTCGAGCTGCTCGCGACCGAAGTCGAAGAAGAGCGCCTGCGTCTGCTGCAGATCGCATTGTGGGCGGTGATCGCGGTATTTCTGCTGGCGCTCGGCATCCTGACGCTCACGTTGTTCGTCGTGATTCTGTTCTGGGATACCCATCGCGTGCTCGTCACCGGGCTGCTCGCGGTGCTTTATCTGGTGCTCGGCGCCGCGATCGGGCTCGCGGCGCGCAGCAAAGCACGCGCCAAGTCCAAGTTGTTCTCGGCCAGCCTCGCGGAACTCGCCAAGGACCGCGAGCAACTGACTTTACGCTGATGTCCACCGAGCGGTTAATCGAACTGGCGCGTCGCAAGGAGCGACTGATCGCGCGCACCGCGGCGCAGCGGTCGGTCATTGCCGACGCTTACCACCGCTGGCAGATGCCGGCAAGCATGGTGGACCGCGGCATCGCAGTCGCGCGTTTCCTGAAATCGCACCCGCTATTGCTGGCAATCGGCGTTGCCGTGGCGGCGGCGGTGGGCCGGCGCGGCCTGCTGCATTGGATCGGGCGCGGTTGGGTGGCGTGGCGCACCTGGCGTGCGCTCGGCGCGTGGGTGCGCAGGCACGGCGCATGGAACCGGCATGCAATGAATCACGCGCAAGAATAACTCCGTGGCGCGTCTCAAGGACATCAACGTTCGCGCCCGGACGGCGGTCAAATCGCTGCGCGATCTCACCGTGCGCGAAAAACAGCACCTGATCGTCGAAATCCTCCAGGTGAAAGGCTTGATGCCGCTGCTGATGAAGCCGCGCAACAAGCAGCGCTGGAGCGCCGACGACAAAGCGCAGCTCGCGCAGCACCTGCGGCGGCTGTCGCGGATCAGCCCCTACCTCGTGGTGCTCGTGATGCCGGGAGGCTTTTTCATGCTGCCGGCGCTCGCCTGGTGGCTCGACCGCCGCCGCAATCGCATCCGTTCCGGCACCCCCCCGCAGCATTGAGCTTGGTAGAATACAGCTTGGCCGTCGTCGTTTTATAACCATTCGAGAGGCTGCAATGGCTGATCAGAATCTGGGTGCATACAACATCGCCGACTTGCGCGAAATGGCGCTGCGGCGGGTGCCGAAAGGCATGTTCGAATTCGTCGACCGCGGCACCGAAGACGAGGTTGCGCTGCGCAACAACCGTGCGGCGTTCGAGCGCATCAAGCTCCGGCCGCGCACGCTGGTCGACGTTTCGGGCCGCAGCCAGGAAATCACGCTGTTCGGCAACAAGCAAGAGATGCCGATCGCGATCGCGCCTACCGGCACCGCTGGTCTCATGTGGTACGAAGGCGAGATTGGGCTCGCGCGCGCGGCGGCTGAGGCCGGCATCCCGTTCACGCTGGCGACCGGCTCGATGACGGCGATGGAAAAAGTCGCCGATGAGGCAGGCGGCAGGTTGTGGTTCCAGCTCTACTTGTGGCCCGACCGCGCGCTGTCGCACAAGCTGGTCGAGCGCGCCAAGGCAGCCGGTTACGAAGCGCTCGTCGTCACCGTGGACGGCGCGGTTTCCGGCAACCGCGAATACAACTTGCGCAACGGCTTCACCGTTCCATTCACGTTCACTGCGCGCAATATCACCGACGTTCTGATGCATCCGCGCTGGATGTTCGGCGTGCTCGGGCGCTATCTGGCCACCACCGGCATGCCGCGCTACGAGAACTACCCGAGTGAACTCAAGAACAAGATCACCGCCCGGCCGATGGGGCGTTCGATGTTGAAGTCCGATTCGCTCAACTGGGACGATCTGCGCGTGTTGCGCAAGATGTGGCCGCACACGCTGATGGTGAAAGGGATACTCCACCCGCAGGACGCGATACTCGCCGCCGACTGCGGCGCGGATGCGGTCATCGTCTCGAACCACGGCGGCCGCAATCTCGACAGCTCGATGGCGCCGGTCGAGGTATTGCCCGAAGTGGTGGATGCCGTCGGCAAGCGCACCACCGTGATCGTCGACAGCGGCTTTCGGCGCGGCAGCGACGTCGTGAAGGGGCTCGCGCTGGGCGCCAATGCGGTGCTCATCGGCAGGGCGACGCTCTACGGCACGGCGGCGGGCGGCCAAGCCGGGGCGGCGCGCGCGATCGCGATTTTTCGCGAGGAGATCGACCGCGTGATGGCGTTGATCGGCTGCCGCAGCGTCGCCGAACTCGGTCCGGAATATCTGCAATTTATCGATCCTGCTTTCCGACCCGCGGGGTATGGCAAGCGCAGTCTGAAACTGCTCGATTCGAACCGGGCGGTCGCAGAGGGATAGCGCTTGCTGGCGTATTGGCTGCTCGGGCTTGCCCCCGTTGTCGCCGTCGCCTACCTTGTCTGGGCGTACCGGAAAAAAGCAGCGGCCAAGGCGGCGGCGAGGAGCGAGCGTGTCGAGCGGCTCTTCGGCGCGTTGCCGCCGCGAGTCGCGACTGCTGACTCTGCTTCAAACGCTGGAGAAGTGGCTGCGCTGCGGTCGTCGGCCAAGCCGGCCTCTGGCAGGGCGCCGTCCTATGCCAGAAAAGAACGTCTGCTCAACCCCCATCAAGCGCAGCTATTCCAGTTGCTCAAAAGTGCGCTGCCCGATCACGAGGTTCTGGCCCGTGTCAGCCTGGCGGCAATGATCGAGGTTCCGCCGGCGGGGCAAGGACGGGAGCGCGAACGACGTCTGCGCGCCCTGGCGCAGCACGTCGTCGACTGCGTAGTGTGCACCAGCGACATGCAGGTGATCGCGGCTGTGGACCTCGAAGCGGGAAGCAGCGCCGAGTCCCGATTCAAGTCCGAATGCCTCAAGGCGGCGGGCGTGCGTTACGTGTGCGTCAATCCCGCGGCACTTCCCGGGCATGGAGAGGTGCGCACGCTGCTCCTCGACCAGGAGTTTGTCGGACTTGGGTCGGACAAACTCCTATAGAAAATTCAAACATATAGATGACTTGTCGCGCTGCGGGGTGCTCGGGCGGAACGGCGTATCGCGCAGGGCGAGGGTTTAACCGATAGACAGCGCCAAGCTGCAACTTTTAAGCGATCGCACCCGACTAAAACAGAGCGCGCGGCGGTATGTTCGCGGGCACTCCGCATTCAGCGTGGCGCGAGGCTGTGGCGGGATTGTTCAGTATTTCAAATCAAAGGGAGTCGAATGCGGGATTTTCCTGGACGTGGATTGGCTATGGTTTTGACGGCATGGGTTGCGTTCGCTCACGCCAAGACGCCCGAACAGATCTTTCAGCAGGCGTCGAAGAGCATCGTCGTGATTCAGGCTTACGATCGGGAAGACAATCCCGTCAACCAGGGCGGCGGCGTGGTCACCGGCAAGGAAACAGTCGTGACCAACTGCCACGTCGTCGAGGATAGCGCCAAGCTCAACGTGGTCCACGATACCCGCCTGTACGACGCTACGGTGACCCTGGCCGATCACGAGCGGGATCTGTGCCAACTGGCTGTACCTCAACTTATCGCGCCGCGAGCGGCGCTGTGGACGGGAAGGCTGCGGGTGGGTCAGCGCGTCTATGCGATCGGCGCGCCTGAAGGCCTGGAATTGACCTTCACCGAGGGTCTGATTTCCAGTTTGCGGGAATTCGAAGGCTCGCAATATATCCAGACATCCGCGGCGATCTCGCAGGGCTCGAGCGGCAGCGGCCTGTTCGACAGCGACGGGCGGCTGATCGGCATCACCGCGTTTTTTCTTCAGGATGGGCAGAACCTGAATTTCGCACTGCCGGCAAGCTGGATCACGCAACTGGCTTCCCGCGCCGCCGGTGGTGCGACGACACCGGCGACCTTCACCAAAGACAGCGTGGCAAAGAGGTGGGCGGCGCGCATTGCCGATCGCAAGGCGAAAAAGGACTGGGCCGGCGTGCTGACACTGGCGCAGCAATGGGTGCGAACCCAGTCAACGTATGCGGCGGCCTGGAAGGAACTCGGCGATGCCCATCGCAGCATGAATCAGCCGCGCCGCGCCATCTCTCCGTACATGCAGGCGGTGCGTCTCGATCCGGACCGTTTCGAGAGTTGGCTCAACCTGGGCTTTTCCTACCTGGCGGTCAACCGTTACGATCGCGCCATCGAATCGTTCCAGGAAGCCTTGCGCCTCAAACCCAACGACCCGGCCGCGCTTTACAACAGCGGAGCGGCCTACTTTTTTCAGAACCGGCCGGACAAGGTGAAGGAGGTGCAGGCCGCGCTGAGCAGAATCGACGCCGGGGTCGCACAGGAATTCGAAAATAAATACATTAAGCGATAAATAACAAGCGCTTGTCGCGCCTCCAGAATCTCCTTGACCGTGGAACTTTAAACGCGTATAACGGCGCCACGTGTTTAGTTTCAAGTTCTCGAGATCTGGATTTCAGTTGTTGGATGTTCGTTCTTTTGGGGCTTTGAGATTCAAACATCGGTTGGGCTCAGCCCTTTTATAATCGTTATAAGGAACGCAACATGGCAACTGGAACAGTCAAGTGGTTCAATGACTCGAAAGGCTTTGGCTTTATTACCCCGGATGAAGGCGGCGAAGACTTGTTCGCGCATTTTTCGGCAATCAACATGTCGGGCTTCAAGACCCTGAAAGAAGGACAGAAGGTGTCTTTTGAAGTCACAGCCGGCAATAAAGGCAAGAAGCAGGCGAGCAATATCCAGGCTGCGTAAGCCAGGAGATTTGGCCGGAAAGCCGGGCGCAAGCCCGGCTTTTTTTATCATGTCACCGCTGCATAGCTGGGATATCTTCTGCCGCGTCGTCGATAACTTTGGCGACATCAGTGTCGGCTGGCGGCTTGCGCGTCAACTTGCGAGCGAACAGCGTGCCGCCGTTCGTCTCTGGGTCGATGATCTCGCAAGCCTCCATGCGCTCAGTCCGCAGGTTGATCCCACGGCCGCGCGCCAGGCGGTCGAAGGTATCGAGGTCTATCGTTGGGACGAGATCTCTCCGGCCGTGACGCCCGCGCAGGTAGCGATCGAGGCGTTCGGTTGCGGGTTGCCGGAGGCTTATATTGCGGCAATGGTCGAACGGACCCCGCGGCCGCTATGGATAACGCTCGAGTACCTGAGCGCGGAGCCCTGGGTGCAGGAGCATCATGGCTTGCCGTCTCCGCACCCGCGCTGGCCGCTTGCGCGTTATTTCTTTTTTCCCGGACTGGTACCGGGCACCGGCGGGATTCTGCGCGAGGCGGATTTGTTGGCGCGCCGCGACGCGTTCGGAGAGTCTGAACGCCGCAAGTTCTGGATGTCCGTCGGGTTCGATGCGCCGGCGGCCGGTGCCGATGTCGTGTCGCTGTTTGCATACCGAGACGCGCCGATCGCACGCCTGCTTGAAGGCTGGGAACGCGGCGATCGCCTCACCGTGGTTGCCGTTCCCGAAGGACCGGTTATCGCACCGGTACTCGGCTATTTGGGGGCCACGGGGCCGGCGTCAGGGCGCGCTTTCCGCCGCGGCGGCCTGGAAGTGCGGGTCGTGCCCTTCGTCGCCCAGCCGCGTTACGACGAGTTGTTGTGGGCGTGCGACTGCAACTTCGTGCGCGGGGAGGACTCTTTCGTGCGCGCGCAGTGGGCGGCGCGGCCGCTCGTGTGGCAAATCTATCCCCAGCAGGCGCGCGCGCACTGGCGCAAGCTCGAGGCTTTCCTCGACCTCTACTGCGACGGGCTGCCCGCAGCGGCGGCGGCCGCGCAGCGCGGCATGTCGCGCGCGTGGAACTCGGTGGATGATTCGCCGGCCCAACTCAGTGAAGCCTGGTGCGGGTTCCGCGCGCAGCGCGCCGCGCTCGAGGCGCATGCGCGCCGTTGGGCGGTGAGGCTAGCCGCGGCTGGCGAACTCGCCGAAAAGCTGGTGCAGTTCTGCCAAGATAAGGTAAAATGTTAATTTAATTCAACGAGATGTGGGATAGCGATGAAGACGGCACAGGAAATTAGGTCGGGAAACGTGATCATGGTCGGCAGGGACCCGTTGGTGGTCCAGAAAGCGGAGTTCAACAAATCCGGCCGCAATGCGTCCGTGGTCAAGATGAAGCTCAAGAATCTGCTTTCAGGAGCGGCGAGCGAAACGGTTTATCGCGCCGACGAGAAGTTCGAAATGGTGATGCTCGAGCGCAAGGAAGTGACGTATTCGTACTTTTCGGACCCGTCGTATGTGTTTATGGACGCCGACTTCAACCAGTACGAAGTGGACCGGGAAAACATGGGCGATGCACTGAATTATCTCGAAGACGGGATGCCATGCGAGTTGGTGCTGTTCCAGGGCCGTCCGATTTCGGTCGAGATTGCGCAGACGGTAATCCGCGAAATAACCCACACCGAACCCGCAGTGCGTGGCGATACCTCGGGCAAAGTCCTGAAACCGGCGAAAATTCGGACCGGGTTCGAAGTGCGGGTGCCGCTGTTCTGCGACACCGGCGACAAGATCGAGATCGACACCCGCAGCGGAGAATATCGCAGCCGCACCAAGGGCTGAGCCGGTTTTCGGGGAAGAATAATAAGCCGCTGGCCGCGAATGCGGCGGCCAGGGGTTCTGCCAAATTGGTGGAGGCGGCGGGAATCGAACCCGCGTCCGCAAGCCCTCTACAGTCAGGACTACATGCTTAGCCTGGTCATTTAGGTCTCGCCTCGCGCCCGCCGGCCGGCAGGCTGACGCTCAGCCAGTCGCTTCGACGGATCCGCACGGCCAAGCGACCAGACCGTGCAGAGGGGCTGATGTAAATGACGCTGCACCGGGTTGCCCCGGCCTAGCCCATCAGCAAGCTAGTGCAGCGTCTCGCCGGTGTTAGGCGGCGAGAGCGTAACGCTCGTCGTTGGCGTCTAAGGATTTCCAGCGGATTTACAAGGTAACTGGACCTTGGCATGCCCTGCGCTGCTTCGATACCCACGTCGAAACCAAGTCGCCCCCAAAATCGGGATTGAGGTATCAGGATCAAGGATTCAGGATAACCCGTTTCCTTTCCCCTGAAACCGTGTGCGCATTGTCTCATATGAGGGGGGTTCAGAGGAATTCAAGCTCAACAATAGGTTGGTTCTTGCTGAATCCTGAATCTTGATCCTGAATCCTTAATCCTTGATCCTCATAGGTAACTCAGCAGATCCTGCGGCTCTTCGATGACCGCATCTGCGCCCCACGTTGCCGGGTCGCTGCCGTTAAGATAGCCGTAGGTGACCGCCACAGTCCTCATGCACGCGGCGCGCTTGCCAACCTGGAGCAGATCGAGCAGGGGCTTGGCAAAGCGCTCGGCCTTGTTGGTTACAATACCCCAGCGCAATTGCCGCGCTTCACGCATGCAGTTGAGCGCGTAACCGAGATCGGGCGCCGTATCAGCGAACGTGCCGTCGAGGTCGAAGAGAACGGCTCTTATCATGCTGGTCAGCGGTGAGCAGTAAGCGGTAAGCCGCTTGCTATCCGTATATGACGATTCTGCCGCTGACCGCTCACAGCTTACCGGTCACCCTCTGCACGGCAATGCAGAATGTAATTCACGTCCGTATCGTTTCCCAGCGAATAAGTCTTGGCAAATGGATTGTAGGTCATTCCGATCACGCCGGCGACGCTCAATTCCGCGTTGCGGCACATCGCCGCGAGTTCGGAAGGCTTGATGAATTTCGCGTAATCGTGCGTGCCGCGCGGCAGCAAGTGCAGCACGTATTCGGCGCCGATGATCGCAAACAGATATGACTTCGGATTGCGGTTGAGGGTGGCGAAGAACGCGCAGCCTCCCGGCTTGAGCAGTTCGGCGCAGGCACCGACGGTCGCGGATGGATCGGGCACGTGCTCGAGCATTTCCATGCAGGTCACGATGTCGAAAGAATGGGGCGCTTCGCGCGCCAGCGCCTCTGCCGAGATCAACCGGTAATCGACCTGCCGTCCCGATTCGAGCAGATGGAGTTGCGCGACCTTGAGCGGTCTTTCTCCAAGATCGATGCCGGTAACGCGCGCTCCGTGCTCCGCCATGCTTTCCGAGAGAATGCCGCCGCCGCAACCGACGTCGAGCACCGATTTGCCGCTCACGCCCGCGACGCGGTCGATGTAATCGAGCCGCAGCGGGTTGATGTCGTGCAAAGGCTTGAATTCACTCGTCGGATCCCACCAGCGGTGCGCGAGCTGGCTGAATTTTTCAAGTTCGAGCGGATCGACGTTGATCATTTGGGGGCAGGATCAAGAATCAAGGATTCAGGATCAGGGATTAAGGATCAAGGATTAAGGATCAAGGATTCAGGTGTAGGCGGGCCGTTCCCTCATCCCTGACCCTTCTCCCGAGTGGAGAAGGGAAGCTCGAGCCTCCCCTCTCCCGTTTCCGGGAGAGGGGTCGGGGGCGAGGGCTGCCCATCACTTCAACAGTGACGGCAGCGGTGGGCCAAGCCCGCCCTACGTTTCTGGATTCTAACCGAATCCTTGATCCTTAATCCTGACTCCTGATTTTCTCCTTCCAATGGGCTGCTTTTGCCGTCAGCTCCCGCGCATCGATCCGGGTGAATGCGCCGTTGTCCACCAACAGTTCGCCGTCGACCCAGACATGGCTCACATGTTCGCGGCCGGCCGCGTAGGCAAGGTGCGACAGCGGATCGTAACAGGGAGCGAGTTCAGGCGCTGCGAGGTTGACCGCCACGATATCGGCGCGCTTGCCCTTGCTCAGCGAACCGATGCGCTGGTCGAGACCGAGCGCACGCGCGGCATTGAGCGTTGCCATCTCCAGCGCCGCGTGCGCCGGCAGCACGGTCGGATCGCCGCTCGAGCCCTTGGCGAGCAGCGCCGCGAGCCGCATTTCGGTGAAAATGTCGAGGCGGTTATTGCTGGCGGCCCCATCGGTTCCGAGGCCGACGTTGACGCCGTGCCGGTGCAGTTGCGCGACGGGCGCGATCCCGCTCGCCAGCTTGAGGTTGGAGGAGGGACAGTGCGCAACGTGGCAGCCGTGCTCGGCGAGCAACACGATTTCGTCTGCTTCAAGGTGCACCGCATGCACGGCGATGAGCCCGGGACCGAGCAGCCCCAGTTCTTGCAATCGGCGGATCGGCCGCAAATTGTGCGCGGCCAGACTGTCGCGGATCTCATCCGCGGTTTCGTGCAGGTGGATGTGAACCGGCACGTCGAGTTCCCCGGCGTAGGTCGCGACCCGCTCGAAAGTGGCGTCGCTGACGGTAAAAGGAGCGTGCGGCGCGATGCAGAACGACAACCGCGGTTCATCGCGGTAACTGTCGCGCATCGCGAGACCTTTGCTCAGGTAATCCGCTGCATCGTTGGCATAGGGCGAGCGGAACTCGATCACGATCATGCCGAGCGCCGCGCGCATGCCGGCGCCAAGCACGGCCTGCGCCGCGGCTTCGGGAAAGAAGTACATGTCGTTGAAGCAGGTGACGCCGCCGCGCAGCATCTCGGCGCAGGCGAGCAGCGTGCCGTCGTGCACGAATTCGGGCGAGGCGAGCCGCGTTTCCACGGGCCAGATGTGTCGTTGCAGCCAGTCCATCAGCGCCTGGTCGTCGGCGAGCCCGCGCATCAGCGTCATCGCGGCATGGGTGTGCAGATTGACGAGACCGGGGATCAATGCGTGCTCCGCAAGCGCGATGCGCCGCTGCGGTAGGTATCGTTCGGAGACCGCAGCGCTTGGCATGAGGTCAACGATGGTCCCGTCTTTGATCGCCACCGAGTGGTGCTCGAGCACCGTCCGGCGAGGCTCCACCGGAATGACCCAGCGCGCATCGATCACGCAATCGACGCTATGAGGATGGTTTTGCATGGCGGAATGGGGCAAAAAAAAGCCCTGCCGAAGCAGGGCTTTTGATCGGGTTAAACAGGTTTCCGATCAGCGTTTCGGCTTCGGCTTGGCGCCGGGTTTCGGTTTCGCCGCCGGCTTGGCTGCGGGCTTGGGCTTCGCCAAGCTGACCGCACGGCCGACCACTTCCACCGTGACGCGGCGGTTCGGGGCCAGGCATTCGATCAACTGCTTGCGCTTCATCTTGTTGTCGCAGAACTTGGTGACCGGGATCGGGTCCTTGAACGCTTTGCCTTCCCAGAAGATCACCTTGGGATCGACCTTGAGCTTATTCACCAGGTAGTCCTTGACGACGACGGCGCGGCGCTCGGACAGCTTCATGTTGTACTTGAGGCTGCCGATACGGTCGGTGTGACCGGTCACGACCACTGCGCCGAACGTTACCGGACCGCGAGCCTTGGTCGCCTTGCGCAAGTTGGCGATGAATTTCTCAAGCTCCTTCACGTTGTCCGGAGTCATTTCGGCCTTGGCGAACGGCATCCCCTGCAGTTCGATCTTCTCGGTGATGTTGAGCATCGCCGGTTTCTTGGGCTTGGGCTTGGGCTTGGGCTTCGGTTTTGCAACCGGCTTGGGTTTGGGCTTTGGTTTCACCGCGGGCTTCTTCACCAAATCCGGATCGCATTCGGCGATTGCCAGCGCCGGAGTCCATTGGCTGGTGCGCACGCAGACGTTCGCGCCAAGAGCCCTGACAACGCCGCCTTGGGTATCGGTAAGGTAGCCGTCTTTTGGTTGCGCGGACGCGACCGCAGGCAGTAACGCTCCCGCTGCAATTGCTACGCACGCCAGGGTATTCCGCAATGCTGAACTCATGATTTTTGATCCTCCTGTTTATGCGATAAAAATAGGGACCGCCGGCGTGCCGGTGAACCTACATCAATCTCCCCAAGGACTTAATATCACAACCGTGATTTCAAAGCAATCTATGCCGAAATCATAACACGGTTTTGAAAGAAAAGGCATAGGCGGTTGTTGCCAAAATGAAACAATACCCCATTGAAATGCCGTGCATTTCATGTTGTGGACCCTGGCGGGCGTCCCGACGAGATTGGGCGCCGGTTTACCGGGACGGCCGGGCGGCGGGAGAAGGCGACCGCCCCCGCCCCGGCTTGCCCCAGGAGTTTGCCGGGCTTGGCCCCGGCAAACTCCTAGCGGTCCGACGGGTCATCGGTTGAGAGCAATGGGAGCGCAGCGAACACGAGCTTGGACGGTATGCGCTGTGGCGGACGTCGTTAATTCTCCGCCAGCAAATCCCCCGCCAGCCGTGGTACGGCTGGCCGCCCCCTTTGAAAAAGGGGGCGGCAGGGTGGCGTGGAACGCAAACGAGCGGAGGAGCATGTGCCCCCTTTTTCAAAGGGGGCGGCGAGGACGGGGCGAAGCGCAAACGAGCGGGGGATTTTGTCGGCACGTTTGACGCCACCGGCTGGAAACCGGTGGCAGTTCACTTGGTCCTCCGCGGCAACGCGTCGGAGCAGGTCGCCTTCAGCCGATTTTGAACGACGATTTTTTCAGTTCCGTTGGCTGCGCCTCAAACGCCAAGCAGTCACGTTCGCGATGACTGCGCACACGGTCGCATGATAGAATTATAAGCTTTACGCGCTCGCAGAAAAACGCCGTACTCCCGCCCCGAAATCCGACGTCTTCCATGGATCAGTTCGCCAAAGAAACGCTGCCCGTAAGCCTCGAAGAAGAGATGCGCCGCTCCTATCTCGATTACGCCATGAGCGTGATCGTGGGACGGGCGCTGCCCGACGTGCGCGATGGGTTGAAGCCCGTGCATCGCCGCATCCTGTTCGCCATGCACGAAGCCAACAACGTATGGAACCGCCCGTATGTGAAGTGCGCCCGCGTGGTCGGCGATGTGCTCGGCAAGTACCACCCCCACGGTGATGCGGCGACCTACGAGGCGCTGGTGCGCATGGCGCAGGACTTCTCGATGCGCTACACGCTGATCGACGGCCAGGGCAATTTCGGCTCGGTGGATGGCGACTCGGCCGCGGCCTACCGCTACACGGAATGCCGGCTAGAGAAGATCGCCTCCGAGCTGCTGGCCGATATCGACATGGAAACCGTCGATTTCGTGCCCAACTACGACGGCAAGGAGCAGGAACCGGTCGCGCTTCCCACACGCATCCCGAACCTGCTGATCAACGGCTCCTCGGGCATCGCGGTCGGCATGGCGACCAATATCCCGCCGCACAACCTGTCCGAAGTGGTCAACGCCTGCCAGGCGTTGCTTAAGAACCAGGACATTACTGTGGACGAGTTGATCGAAATCGTGCCGGCGCCCGATTTTCCCACGCGCGCCGTCATCTATGGGACGGTGGGGGTCAGGGAAGGCTACCGCACCGGCCGCGGCAAGATCGTGATGCGCGCGCGCACGCATTTCGAAGAGGCGGAAAAGGGCGGCCGGGTATCGATCGTGATCGACGAGCTGCCGTACCAGGTCAACAAGGCGAACCTGATGACGAAAATCGGCGAGCTGGTGCGCGAGAAGCGCATCGAAGGCATCGCCGACATCCGCGACGAATCCGACAAGAGCGGCATGCGCGCGGTGATCGAATTGAAGCGCGGCGAAGTGCCGGAGATCATCCTCAACAATCTGTGGAAGGAAACACAGATGCAGGAGAGCTTCGGCATGAACATGGTCGCGCTCGTCGACGGCCAGCCGCGGCTCCTCAATCTCAAGCAGTTCCTCGACGCCTTCCTGCGGCATCGTCGCGAAGTGGTCACGCGGCGCACGGTGTTCGAATTGCGCAAGGCGCGCGAACGCGGCCATGTCCTGGAAGGGCTCGCCGTCGCGTTGTCCAACGTCGACGAAGTGATTGCGCTGATCAAGGCGGCGCCGACGCCCGCCGATGCCAAGGTGGAACTGATGGTGCGCTTCTGGCGCTCGAAGCTGGTCGAGGAATTGCTGGCGCGCGGCGAAGGCCAGGCGTCGCGCCCCGAGGGGCTGGCTGCCGAATTCGGCCTGCAGAAAAAGGGATACCGGCTGTCGGAAGCGCAAGCGCAACAGATCCTGGAACTCAGGCTGCAGCGGCTGACCGCCCTCGAGCAGGACAAGATCGTGTCGGAATACAGGGAGACGATGAGCAAGATCGTCGACCTGATCGACATTCTGGCGAAGCCCGCGCGCGTGACCAGGATTATTTCGCACGAGCTCAACGAGATCAAGAAACAGTACGGCGACGAACGCCGCAGCGAGATCGTGACGCAGACCCAGGATCTCGGCATGGAGGACCTCATCGCCTCCGAAGACGTGGTGGTGACGCTTTCCCACGGCGGCTACATGAAGTCGCAGCCGGTCGCCGACTACCGCGCCCAGAAACGCGGCGGGCGCGGCCGGCAGGCCACCACGACCAAGGATGACGACTTCGTCGACAACCTGTTCATCGCCAACACCCACGACTTCATCCTGTGCTTCTCGAACCGCGGGCGCGTCTACTGGATCAAGGTCTACGCGGTGCCGCAGGGCAGCCGGAGCTCGCGCGGCAAGCCGATCGTGAACCTGGTGCCGCTGATGGAGCACGAAAAGATCACCGCCATCCTGCCCGTCAAGGAATTCGACGACCAGCATTTCGTGTTCATGTGCACCGCCAACGGCACGGTCAAGAAAACCGCGTTGTCCGCGTTTTCGCGCCCGATGTCCAAGGGCATCATCGCCGTCAACCTCGACGACGGCGATTACCTGATCGGGGTGGCGATCACCGACGGCAAGCAGGACATCATGTTGTTCTCCGACGGCGGCAAGGCCGTGCGGTTCGCGGAAAGCGAAGTGCGCGCGATGGGCCGCAACGCGGCCGGCGTGCGCGGCATGAGGCTCGCCAAGGGCCGGCATGTGATCGCGCTGCTGACCGCGCACGATGAAACATTGTCGGTGCTGACGGCAACGGAGAACGGTTACGGCAAGCGCACGCAGATTTCCGATTACACCCGCCATGGCCGCGGCACGCAGGGCATGATCGCGATCCAGTGCAGCGAGCGCAACGGTCCGCTGGTCGCGGCGCGGCTGGTCAGCAAGGACGACGAAATCATGCTCATCACGACCGGCGGCGTGCTCATCCGCACGCGCATCTCCGAGGTGCGCGCGCAGGGACGCTCGACGCAGGGCGTGCGGCTCATCAACCTCGACGCAGGCGAGAAGCTGGCCGGGCTCGAGCGGATCGTCGAGGCGGATGATGATGACGAAGAGTGAGGAATCAGGATCGAGGATCGAGCAAGCAGCGTTTGTGCTGCTGTTCCTTCAATCCTCGCTCCTCGATCCTCAATCCTTAATCCTAAGCTGAGGTAGTAATGGCACGCATATTCAATTTCAGCGCCGGTCCCGCGGTATTGCCGGAACCGGTGCTCAAACAGGCCGCCGCGGAGATGCTCGACTGGCACGGCAGCGGCATGTCGGTGATGGAAATGAGCCATCGCGGCAAGCAGTTCATGGCGATTCACGCCCAGGCCGAAGCCGACCTGCGCGAGTTGCTGGCGATTCCGGCCAGCTACAAGGTGTTGTTCCTGCAGGGCGGCGCGGCGGGGCAATTTTCGATCGTGCCGCTGAACCTGCTGCGCGGCAAAGCCGGCGCCGACTACGTCAACACCGGCCAATGGTCGAAAAAGGCGATCGGCGAAGCGAAGAAATACTGCAAGGTCAACATTGCGGCAAGCTCCGAAGACGCGAATTTCAGCTACGCGCCCAAGCAGGACCGGTGGCAGCTTGATCCCGACGCCGCATACGTGCATTACACTTCGAACGAGACCATAGGCGGCGTCGAGTTCCAGTGGATCCCCGACACCGGCGCCGTGCCGCTGGTCGCCGACATGTCCTCGCACATCCTCTCGCGGCCGCTCGACGTCGGCCGCTACGGGCTGATTTACGCGGGCGCGCAGAAGAACATCGGACCGGCGGGGCTCACCATCGTCATCGTGCGCGAAGACCTGATCGGACAGGCCGCGCCCGGCACGCCTTCCGTATTCGACTACAAGATCCAGGCCGAAAACGACTCGATGTACAACACTCCGCCGACGTATGCGGTGTATATTGCCGGACTGGTGTTCCAGTGGCTGAAGAATCTGGGCGGCCTGAAAAAGATGGAGGAGATCAACCTCGCCAAGGCGAAGCTCGTCTATGACTACCTCGACCAGACCGAGTTCTACCATTCGCCGGTGGCGAGAGACGACCGCTCGCGCATGAACATTCCCTTCACTTTGCGTAATTCCGCGCTCGACGAGGAGTTCCTCAAGCAGGCCCGGCAGCACGGCCTCATCGAGATCAAGGGCCACCGTTCAGTCGGCGGCATGCGCGCCTCGCTCTACAACGCAATGCCGGTGGAAGGGGTGCGGGCGCTGGTCGAGTATATGCGCGAGTTCGAACGCAAGCATGACTGAACCCTTCCGCATCCTGACGCTGAACCAGATCTCCAGCGTCGGACTCAAACGCTTTCCGGCTGCGCGCTATAGCGTCGGCAGCCAGGTCGACGACCCCGACGCGATCCTGGTGCGCTCGCACGACATGCACGAGATGGAGATTGCGGCGCGGGTGACGGCGATCGGCCGGGCGGGAGCGGGAACCAACAACATCCCGGTGGCGAAGCTAAGCCGGCGCGGCATGCCGGTGTTCAATGCGCCCGGCGCCAACGCCAATGCGGTCAAGGAACTGGTGATCGCGGGGCTCATGCTCGCGGCGCGCA
>MERI01000053.1 GCA_001772005.1 Betaproteobacteria bacterium RIFCSPLOWO2_12_FULL_62_58
TGCCTTCGCCGCCGGCCTGGGCCTGCTGCGCCTGCTGTTCCTTGTACATCTGCTCGGCGAGTTTGTGCGCGGCCTGGGCGAGCGCCTCGGTCTTGGCCTCGATCTGGGCTTTGTCGTCGCTCTTGAGCGCGTCCTCGGCTTCCTTCAACGCGGCCTCGATCTTCGCTTTTTCGTCGGCGCCGACCTTGTCGCCGTGTTCCTTGAGCGTCTTCTTCACGGTGTGCACCATGTGGTCGCACTGGTTGCGCGCTTCGACGAGTTCGCGCGCCTTGTGGTCTTCCTCAGCGTGCGCCTCGGCGTCGCTCACCATGCGCTTGATTTCCGCTTCGGTGAGACCGCTCGAAGCCTGGATCTTGATCTTGTTTTCCTTGCCGGTCGCCTTGTCTTTCGCGGAGACGTGCAGGATGCCGTTGGCGTCGATGTCAAAGGTGACTTCGATCTGCGGCATGCCGCGCGGCGCGGGCGGGATGTCGGTCAGGTTGAACTGGCCGAGCGACTTGTTGTCGCGCGCCATCTCGCGCTCGCCCTGCAGCACGTGAATGGTGACCGCGGTCTGACTGTCCTCGGCGGTCGAGAATACCTGATTCGCCTTGGTCGGGATCGTGGTGTTCTTCTGGATGAGTTTGGTCAGCACGCCGCCCAGGGTCTCGATGCCGAGCGACAACGGCGTCACGTCGAGCAGCAGCACGTCCTTGACGTCGCCCTTGAGCACGCCGGCCTGCACCGCGGCGCCGACCGCCACCGCCTCGTCGGGATTGACGTCCTTGCGCGGCTCCTTGCCGAAGATCTCCTTGACCTTTTCCTGCACTTTCGGCATGCGCGTCTGGCCGCCGACGAGGATCACGTCTTCGATGTCGGAAATCTTGATGCCGGAGTCCTTGATCGCGATGCGGCACGGCTCGATGGTTTTCTCGATCAGTTCCTCGACCAGACTCTCGAACTTGGCGCGCGTGATCTTGATCGCCAGATGCTTCGGCCCGGACGGGTCGGCCGTGATATATGGCAGATTCACTTCGGTCTGCTGCGAGCTGGAGAGTTCGATCTTGGCTTTCTCCGCCGCGTCCTTGAGCCGCTGCAGCGCGAGCATGTCCTTCCGCAGATCGAGGCCGGATTCTTTCTTGAACTCGTCGCACAGGTAATCCATCAGCCGCTGGTCGAAGTCTTCGCCGCCGAGGAAGGTATCGCCGTTGGTGGAGAGCACCTCGAACTGATGCTCGCCCTCGACTTCCGCGATCTCGATGATGGAAATGTCGAACGTGCCGCCGCCCAGGTCATAGACCGCGATTTTGCGATCGCCTTTTTTCTTGTCCAGGCCGAACGCGAGCGCGGCCGCGGTCGGCTCGTTGATGATGCGTTTCACTTCAAGGCCCGCAATGCGGCCGGCGTCCTTGGTTGCCTGGCGCTGCGAGTCGTTGAAGTAGGCGGGCACCGTGATCACCGCTTCCGTGACGGGTTCGCCGAGGTAATCCTCAGCCGTCTTCTTCATCTTGATCAGCACCTGCGCCGAGATTTCGGGCGGCGCGATCTTCTTGCCGCGCACCTCGACCCAGGCGTCGCCGTTGTCGGCCTTGACGATCCTGTATGGCATCAGATCGATGTCCTTGTGCACTTCCTTTTCCTCGAAACGGCGGCCGATCAGGCGCTTCACCGCGTAGAGGGTGTTCTTCGGGTTGGTCACCGCCTGACGCTTGGCCGGCGCGCCGGTGAGGATCTCGCCGTCGTCCATATAGGCGACAATCGAGGGCGTGGTGCGCGCGCCTTCGGAGTTTTCGATCACTTTCGGCTGGCCGTTTTCCATCACGGCCACGCACGAATTGGTCGTCCCCAGGTCAATACCGATAATTTTTCCCATGGTTCTACCTCTTGAGTTGTCCTCAAAATTCGTCACTAGCTTTGATATGGGGGTAACGCCTCAGCTTTCAACAGTTAGGAGCCCCTGGCCCTGGCTACGGTGACCAGGGCGGGCCGGATCACCCGCTCGTGCAGCAGATAGCCCTTCTGCAACACCTGCATCACGGTATTGGGTTCGGCGTCAGACTCGACCGTGCTGATCGCCTGATGCCGGTGGGGGTCGAACTTCTGTCCGGCGGGATTGATCTCGGCAAGGTTGAACTTGTCGAATACCGATTTGAGCTGCTTGAGCGTGAGTTCCACGCCGCTCTTCATGCTGTCGGCCGCGGCGTTGTCGATGGCCAGCGCCGCTTCCAGGCTGTCCTTGACTGCCAGCAGCTCCGAAGCGAAATTCTCGACGGCGAACTTGTGGGCGTTGGCGATCTCGGCCTGGGTGCGCTTGCGGATGTTGTCGGCCTCGGCCTTGGCGCGCAGCCAGGCATCATGATGCTCCTGCGCGGCGAGTTCGGCTTTCTTCAGCAGATCCTCGAGGCTGGGCATGACCTCCAGCGCCGGCTGTGTTGGCTCTGCGGTGGCGGTGGCCGGTTCCTGCTGCTGTTCGGGTTTGCTTTCGGCTGCGGTAGTGAGTTCGGGGATGTCCTGCATTCAAGTTCTCCAATCAACTTTGGGAACATTGGGGCATATGAGGTGTTTTCAAGAGAACCGCTCTGTTTATATAAGTCCCTGCTTTCCCTGGACAATTCACGAGATCGCGCCTAGCATCAACGGGACGATCAATGCGTGATTCCGTTCCAGCGCGGACAAGGTGCCAGTGACTGCCGCAATCGAGACCGTCGATCTCACCGGCGAACCGCCGAGCCGGGTGCAGAGCGCTGCGTTTTATGCGGTCAAGGACTTGCGACGCGGTGACAAGGTGGTGTTGGTCACCGCGCAGGAGCCCACGTTGCTGATGCAAAGCCTCGATCTGCAACTGCGTCACAATCTCGCCTGGACCATGGTCGAGGCGGATGGAAAATGGCGCATCGAGGTGTCGCACCGGGCCGACGCCGGCCCACGCGACGTACTCGAGCTGCTCGAGCGCGACCACAAGCGGCTCGACCGGTTGTTCACCCAGGCGCTGCAGCTTCTAAATCGCAATGAAGCGGCCGGCGCCGCGCCATTGCTGCGCGAATTCGCCGCCGCCCTCAAGCGGCACATGGCGGTCGAAGACGACGTGCTGGCGCCGATATTCGCGACAGCCACAGGAGCGGCAGGCGATGACCCGCTGTCGATCATGCTGCGCGAGCACGCCGACATCAGGCAGCAGCTCGCCGTGATCGCGGAGTGTCTTGCGGGAGATGCGCCGGAAACGGGCGAGATCGGCGCATTTTGCGCGATCCTCGCCGGCACCCTCGCCAAGCACGAGCACCGCGAAGAAAACAACCTGTTCCCGCGGTGGCGGGCGGTGTGGGCGCGGAGAACGGATGCGGAACGTTCGCAGATGATGGCGCGGGTGGAAGCGGCATTGAGACCCGGTGATGAATGATGAGTGCAGAGTGCAGAGTGCAGAGTGAATAGACCGAAGCCGCGTCTCACTTTGCATTCATCACTTTGCACTGATCACTAGCTTTTCGCGCCCATCGCCATCGCCCGCAGCCGTGAATTGTCCAGCTCTTCGGTGGAAGGCTCGACGGTCCAACCGAGGAGGTGCGTGAGCACGATATCGGTCAGCGCCTGCATCCACTCGTTGCGCTCGTTGAGGCAGGGGATGAAGTTGAATTCGCGCCCGCCCGCCTGGATGAAGGTGGTCTTGCCTTCGATCGCGATTTCCTCGAGCGTTTCCAGGCAATCGCTCACAAAACCCGGGCAGATCACGTCGACGCGGGCGACTTTCTGCTTGCCGAGCCGGGTGAGAACTTCAGCGGTATAAGGCTTGAGCCATTCGGCGCGCCCGAAGCGTGACTGGAACGTGATTTCATACTGCCCGGGCTTCAGCGCCAGCGCTTCGGCGAGCAGCCGCCCGGTTTTCTGGCACTCGCAGTGGTAGGGATCGCCTTTGTCGAGAGTTACGCGCGGAACCCCGTGGAAGCTCATGACCAGCCGGTCGGGCCGTCCGCTCTTCATCCAGTAGTCGCGCACGTTCTGCGCCAGGGCATTGATGTAACCGGCATGGTCGTGGAAATGGCGCACGGTTCGCACGGCCGGCATATTGCGCATGCACGACAGGCTGTCGAACGCCGCCACGAGTGCGGTTCCGGTGGCGCTCGCCGAGTACTGCGGATAGAGCGGCACGAGCAGGAGGCGGTCGCAATTTTGCGCCTTGAGTTCCCGCAGCTTGTCGGCGATCGACGGCTTGCCGTAGCGCATCGCGTAATCGATCACCAGCGGGTATTTGATGCGCTCGCCGAGATAGCCGCGCAACAGCGTCGCCTGGCGCTCGGTGTGCGCCTTCAGCGGCGAGCCGTCGCTCAGCCACACCTGGGCGTAGCGTGCGGCCGACTGCTTGGGGCGCGTCCTGAGCACATAAAAGTGCAGGATCAGCCACCACAGCGGGCGCGGGATTTCCACAACATGCGGGTCGGACAGGAATTCCCGCAGATAGGCGCGCACCGCGTCCGGCGTCGGCGCCTCCGGCGAGCCGAGGTTGATCAGCAGGATGCCGATCCGGGTCGGAGTGCCGTGGGTGTACGGCGGTTCGGGCGCGAAAGAGGTCATGAGAAGCGTGAAACGTGAAATGTGAAATGTGAAACGTATTCCAAGGGGCCTTGCAGCCGGGGTTCGTAACGTTTCACGTTTCCCGTTTCACTTTTCACTCAACGTTGTGTGAGCGCGCTGGAGAGCAGCTTGGCGGTGATGTCGACGATGGGAATCACGCGCTCGTAGGCCATGCGTGTCGGGCCGATGACGCCGACCGTGCCCACGATCTGGCCGTCGACCTCATAGGGCGCAGTGACGACGCTGCATTCGTCGAGCGGCACGAGCCCCGACTCGCCGCCGATGAAGATCTGCACCCCGTGCGCGCGGCTGCTGATGTCGAGCAATTGCAGCAGCCCGGTCTTGCGCTCGAACAGGTCGAAAAGTTTGCGCAGGCTCGCCATGTTCGACGACAGGTCCTGGATGTCGAGCAGATTGCTTTCACCCGAGATCACGACCTCCTCCGCCGATTCGCTCGCCGCCTGGCTGCCGGCTTCGAGCGCCGCGTTCATGAGCTGCGTCATGTCTTCGCGCAGGCGCTTCAGTTCGTCCTGGATGCGCTTCCTGGCCTCGTCGAAGGTGAGTCCGGCATAGTGCTGGTTGAGAATGTTCGCAGCCTCGGTGAGTTCCGACGGCGTATACGGCTTGCCGGTGAAGATGATGCGGTTCTGCACGTCGCCCTCGGGCGTCACCAGGATCAGCAGGATGCGCTTGTCGGAGAGCCGAAGAAATTCGATGTGCCGAAAGCCGCTGCTCCGGCGCGGCGTCATCACCACGCCGGCGAAGCGTGTGAGGTCCGACAGGATGTGCGATGCGGAGGTGACCAGCCTCTGGGTGTTCTCCGAATGCAGCTGCCCCTCGAGCTGATTGATCTGGACTATGTCGAGCGGTTTGATGGTAAGCAGCGTATCGACGAAGAAGCGGTAACCGCGCGCGGTCGGCACGCGCCCGGCCGAGGTATGAGGGCTGGCAATGAAACCCATCTCTTCCAGGTCCGCCATCACGTTGCGGATGCTGGCAGGGGAGAGATCGAGGCCGGAATACCTGGACAGCGCGCGCGAGCCCACCGGCTGGCCCTCCACGATGTAGCGCTCTACCAGCGTCTTGAGTAGGATTTGCGCGCGTTCGCTTAACATCGGCGTGTCGTTCGACATGAACCTATTCTACACAAAACCGGTGAACGGTGAACGGTGAACCGTGAACGGGAGTAACCGCTTGAGCCGCTTGCCGTTTACGGCTTACCGCTCACCAAAAAATTATGGTTTAATTCGGCCATGAAAACCTCGTTCAAGACCGTCGCGCTGATCGGCAAATACAAGAGCCCGGAGATCGCCGAGCCGCTGCTGAAGCTCGCCCGCTTCCTCGAGGAGCGCCACGTCAAGGTGCTGCTCGACCGGCTCACCGCTTCGCACATCGGCGGCTGCCCGTATCCGGTGCTGCGGCTCGAGGACCTCGGCCAGCAGGCCGATCTCGCCATCGTGATCGGCGGCGACGGCACCATGCTCAACATCGCGCGCACCTTCGCGCCGTACAACGTCGCGCTGGTCGGCATCAACCAGGGGCGGCTGGGGTTTCTCACCGACATCTCGATCGACACCATGTTCGAGACCATCGGCGCCATCCTCGACGGCAAATTCGTCGCCGAGGACCGCATGCTGCTCGCTTCGGAAATCTTCAGCGGGGGTGAGCGAGTGTTCGAGGTGCTCGCCTTCAACGACGTCGTGATCAGCAAGGGCATCAAGGGCAGCATGATGGAGTTCGAGCTGCGCATCGACGGCCAGTTCATCTACAGCCAGCGTTCAGACGGGCTGATCGTCGCAACGCCGACGGGTTCCACAGCCTATGCGCTGTCCTCAGGCGGACCGATCGTGCATCCCTCGCTTAATTTGATGACGCTGGTGCCGGTATGTCCGCACACGCTGTCGAACCGCCCGATCGTGATCAGCAGCGATTGCACGATAGAAATCATCGTGCACGGCGCCGACGACCCGCACGCCCACTTCGACAGCCATTCGCACTTCGATCTGCGGGAGGGCGACCGCATCGTGGTGCGCCGCTACCCGCACGCCATCAGCCTGCTGCACCCGCTCGGACACAGCTACTACGGCATGCTGCGCGAGAAGCTCAACTGGAACCGGGAATGAGGTAAGGAGGAAGGCGGAAGGCGGAAGGATGAAGAAAATCGCCGCAGCCTTCACTTGGGATGTTCATCCTTGATCCTTGATCCTTGATTTTATGTTGCGTAGCCTGAGCATTCGCGACTTCGTCATCGTCGACCGGATGGATCTCGAGTTCGCGTCCGGTTTTACGGTGCTGACCGGCGAAACGGGCGCCGGCAAATCCATACTGATCGACGCACTGGCCCTGGTGCTGGGTGAGCGCGGAGATGCGCTGGTGGTGAGACAAGGGGCGGAGCGCGCCGAGATCAGCGCCGAATTCGACATCGGCGCGATAAAAGAACTCGCGCGGTGGCTGGACGCAAACGAACTGGCCGATGACGAGGGCATGTGCCTGATGCGGCGCGTGATCGACGGCTCGGGACGCTCGCGCGGGTTCATCAATGGCCGCGCCGCGACGCTTGCCCAAATGCGCGAAGCGGGCGGGTACCTGGTCGATATCCATGGCCAGCATGAGCATCAGTCGCTGCTGCGTGCCGGCGCGCAGCGCGAACTGCTGGACGCTTACGGCGTGCTCGCGGAGCAGGCCGGCCGGGTGGCGGAGATCTATCGCGATTGGCAGCGGCGGCACGAACATCGCATTGCTGTTGAGACCAACGCCGCGGCCTTAGCCGCCGAGCGCGAACAGCTCGGATGGCAGGTGCGCGAGATCGAAGGGTTGCATTTTACCGCCGACGAATGGCAGGCGCTGATCGCCGAACACGCCCGGCTCGCGCACGCGGCGAGCCTGATCGAAGCGGCGCAGTACGGTCTGGAGGTGCTGTCGGAGGGCGAAGGTTCGAGCCTGTCGCAGATCAACGGCGTGATCGCGCGGCTCAACAATCTGCTGGGGTACGACGCGGGTCTCAAGGAAATCCTCGACGTGCTGGAACCGGCGCAGATCCAGTTTCAGGAGGCGGTCTATGCGCTGCGTCACTACGGCGAGCGGCTCGACGTCGATCCGCGGCGGCTCCGCGAAGTCGAGCAGCGGCTCGACGCCGTCCATTCCGCCGCGCGCAAGTACCGCGTGTCGCCCGAGCAAATGCCGGAAACGCTGGAGAAAGCCAAGGCGCGTCTGGCGGAGCTCGGCAGCAGTGGCGACCCCGACGCATTGCACAAGCTGGAGGAAGAAGCGCACGCTGCGTGCATGAGTGAGGCGAAGAAGCTCTCCGCCGGGCGGAAAAAAGCGGCGAAGAAGCTTGCGCAGCAGGTGACCGAGGCGATGCAGAAGCTCGCCATGGCGGGCGGCACATTCGAGATTGCGTCGCATAGCGCGGAGGAGCCGACCTCGCAGGGACTGGAACAGGTCGAATTTCTGGTATCAGTGCACAAGGGCATGGCGCCGCAGCCGCTCGCGAAAGTCGCTTCCGGCGGCGAGCTTTCGCGCCTGAGCCTCGCGATTCAGACCGTCACCAGCCAGGTGGCGCAGGTGCCGACGCTCATCTTCGACGAGGTCGACGCCGGCATCGGCGGGCGCGTCGCGGAAATCGTCGGAAAAATGCTGAAGCAGCTCGGC
>MERI01000054.1 GCA_001772005.1 Betaproteobacteria bacterium RIFCSPLOWO2_12_FULL_62_58
TCCGAAGTAGGATGCATGAATTATTACGCATCTCCTCGGGAAAGTCCAGAAAATTCACGTGCCTATCCCGCGTATGTCAGGAGCCCTGAAGTTAGACTCAAATGTGGAAGTTCCCTGTTTCCTCAGCACGGATTGCCATGACCGTTGATGGCTTGCTTGGAACCATGCTGAACTGTTGAAGCGCCTCGATAGCTGCAATGCCGGCGATTATGTCAGCCGCGTGCATAGCTTCCCTAACTCGTCTTTTGGAGCGCAGAAATCCCGGCGCTTGACCAAACGCCGAGCAGCACGCGGCTGTCGACGACTTCATAGCGGGAAGCCATTACCGCAACAGCGGCTTGGTGGAGATCATCGTTGTAGGCGCCCACGCAATCTTCCAGCAGGACTACGTAGTAATCGCGCAACTCAGCATCGCGTGCAGTGGCCTCCACACAGCCATGGGTGGACACGCCGGCCAATATAACGGTCTGGATCCGCCGCGCCCGGAGTATCCGGTCCAGATCCGTACCGAAGAATCCGCTCGGCCGTCGTTTGTCGATCACTGTGTCTCCAGCCATCGGAGCAAGAGCACTGACTACGTCCGCGCCCCAGGTTCCTTCCACTGCGGAGACGTGGTCGGCGGTAAAGCCACGTTTCATCAACATCCAACGTAGCGAGGCAGGCGACTCGTGCTTGTGATCCACGGTCCGGCTGTAGCGAAGGTAGACAATTGTCGCTCCGACTTCCCGCGCGCGCCGAACCACCTCAGCCGTATTGGGAACGAGGCCGCGAAGCTTCGCTTCGCGGCCCTCGCCTCGCCGATCCACTATGCCACCTTCTCCTACAAGGTCGTTCTGGAGGTCAACGAGCACGAGGGCGGCCGACTGCGGGTTAACCAGTTCCCCGAGTGTTTCGCAAACCGCTTTCCCAGCAATCATTCTCATAGCGGTTGTGGGGCCAACGGAACAAAATCTCGCGTCATCGCCGTCGTCGGCTTGGTTAGAGGGAAGGGTGAAAATCCACAGTTATTCACGACCTCAGTGGTAGCGCCTTGTCGGATTTTAGCTGGCGCATCAGGCCGGGAAATCACCGAATTCTCGGAGTGGCAGTGCGTATCAATGAAGCTCGGCGCAACCGCCTTTTCTAACGCATTGATGCGACAGGTCGCGGATGTGTGTCGTCTCAAGGTACCACCCTCAATTGTTAATGGGCCGAAATGCTTTCAGCCGCTGGCGAAGTGCCAGAGGCTATTTAGAGAGTCGCAGTTCCGTCAGCACAGCACGGTACTGTTCACGCTCTCGCTCCAAAAATCTTTTCATCTCTTGGCTTGGTAAATAGGTAGGTTCTTGCTGTACATCAGCCATGGCCTTTTGCCAATCAGAACTCGAAGTGGTTTTAGCGAGAAGGCTATCCCAGTAAGCGATTTGCGATGGCGTTAAACTCTTTGCGCCGACAACTCCAAGCCAATTGGAGAAGACGACATCAACACCACTTTCTCTAAATGTCGGGACATTTGCAAAGGTGCCGACTTGTCGATTAGGCGCCGCTACTCCCAAGACACGTAACTTGCCAGCACGCGCGTTCGACCCTATGGTGGAAAAAGTAGTAATAAGAACATCTACATGGCCTCCCATGACGTTTGTCATCGCCGTTGATGAAGCGTTGAAAACGACGGTTTTCATCTCACGGGCGTCAAGTCCAAGGGCTTTGACGTATATTGCTCCGGTGACGTGCATAGCGTTGCCCAAGGCCGTAGCGAACCCAAACGTAACCGAAAACGGGTCCTTCGTGAGGCGCTGAGTTAGCTCACCTATCGACTTCAGCACATGATCACTTTTGACCGAGAAAGTTACGTATGTTTGGTTTAGCAAAGCCAACGGAGTGATGTCGGCGAGCGTTTCACGGGTTTTTCCTAAAATCTGGTTCGCAAGCATGGGCGGGCTTACCGTCGCTAGATAGTGCGCGTCGCCGGCGTGGCGCGCCAGGTAATCCCATCCGATGGCTCCGCCTGCTCCCGGCTTATTGACGATGATTTGTGGAACCGTCAAGAATCCGTTGTCTTGCCAGATCTTCTGCATTTGGCGCGCCGTGACGTCTTGCCCACTTCCCGGAGCCGATCCAACAATGATCTCAACGTTGCGCTCGGGTTTCCACTCGGCAGCAACTCCGCCATTAGTATGAGTAAAGGTAACTACCACCATCGCCAACCTCGCGCAGATTGCCCAGATTGTCATAGGAGGTTCTCCTTTGTAGAGCAAAGTTAGATTCAAATGTGGAAGTTCCCTATTTCCTCATTGTTTCGGGACGGGGCCTTTAAGCAGATCCGAAATTTTTTGCAGCGAGCCTGGCTGCTCGAACTCCCGGGCGAGCGCATAAAGCGTGGCTGTTTTTTGTGGTCCGAGCACCGGCTCAGCCACCCCTTCGAACTTTGCGTGAAAATCGTCCCAGCTCATCGGATTGTCCGGGTGGCCGAAGACGATCTCCGTCTCGGCGCGCAGTTGTTCGCCTCCATCCAGCACAACTTCAAGACGCGCAGTATGTGAAGCCTGGCCGGGCACCCCCTCGAGCTGCACGACAGGGAGGATTTCCCGCACTGACGGGTCACGCATGGTTTCGTCTTTAAAGTCCGAAGCGACGACTCGATAGCCGCGCAAGCCCAGCGCTATACAAAACGGCACACTGAATTTTCCCTCGAGCGGCGTATGTGGGTTGAGCTTCCCGGCGGTGACAAGCGCGTTGGTGTGTACTCTAGCGTGCACCTTCGTGATCTTTTTTCCTGCGACGCGGGTGGCCAGCATGCGCGCGGCCTGCGTCGATGCGTGCGTCGCCCGGCAACTCGCAAAGTGCTTGTATTGGTTACGGAGCAGTTCCCATCTCGAGTCGAAATCAAGCGGAGGTACTTCCGTTACCTTGTCCTGGATGAACGCATCAAGCAATCCCTTCTCGAGCTCGAACAGATGAGTGGCCGCTACGAAACCTTGCGAGGCCATTTGCGCGGCGAGTATGCCGTCCATGGCAGCCTTGCCGGCGTGGAAGGGTTTGGAATGGGTGCCGAATGAACCGACTAATCCGCCAGCCGTCGTCGCCGCGATGCCTAAGGCATGTGCAGTCTGCGTCTCGTTAACGCCCAGCATGGCACACGCGACTGCGGCAGCGCCGGCGCGCCCAAATACTGATGTCGGGTGGAATCCGCGGCGTTGCAGACTTCCACCGACCCCGGGCGCGCCGCCGCCGCCGAGCCTGGCCATGACCTCATAGCCCGTGATGAACCCGGCTATTGCTTGTTTCTCGTCGAGCCCATGGTGTTCCGCAAGAGCGAGCGCAGTCGACCAGCAAGGGCCGCTTGGATGGCCTGCGTGATTTGAATTTACATCGTCGTAATCCATGGCGTGGGCCATCGTGCCGTTCACGAGCGCCGCCAGCGCAGGCGTCGTACGCCCGCCGAGAAAGATCCGCGCATTGCCGGATGCTTTCCATGCCTCAACGACACTCCGCACGGGGCGTACTGGCGCATCATTGGCTGCGCCGACGGCTACGCCGAGGAAATCGACGAGCGCACGCTTTGCCTCCTCCAGGATTGCAGGCGGAAATTGGCGTCGCGCGGTATCGGCGATATATGCACTCAGCTGCTGGCCGCGAGTAGTGCGTGGGCCTTGATCACTCACTTTCGTGGACATCGTTCAACTCCTAACGAAGCAAAGCAGCGGGCCTCGAGCGTGTAGGCGAGCGCCCGCAAGCGGCAGTCCTAGCGCCGCATCACCGGCAGGTACGAGCCAGCGGCGCAAAACGCCTAGTGCGCCGACGAAAATGTGCAGGGGTCTCAACCCCTCAGTATTTACGGAATATCTGCTGGATTTCGCGGGTATGGTGTGTGCGCGTGAGTGCCAGCATGAGCAGAATGCGGGCTTTCTTCGGTTGCAGATTGTCGGCCACGATGTAGCCGCGCTCGGTCAGGTTGCGACGCGCCATGACCCGGCCGCTGCCCGTCTGGCTTGCCATCACGACGGCTACGCCCTTTTCCACGGCCTTGCTCAACGCGTCGTGGAACGCGCGCGGCGCACTGCCGCTGCCGAGCCCTGCGACGATGAGTCCTTTGCAACCTAACTGTAAAAGGCCGGGGATGATTGAGCCGTCGGCCCCCGAATAGACGAGCGCGATGTCGACCCGCGGCAGCGCTTCAATGGTGTTGACGTCGAATTCGGTTTGATGGGTGTGCGTCTTGGTAGGACTGCGGTAGAACACGACTTCTCCGTCCGAGTCCGCATAACCGAGAAATCCGAGGTCAGCCGACTTGAAGGCGTCGAGCCGCGACGTGCTTGACTTGGTTCCCTCGCGAGCGGCCTGAATCTGGTTATTGAGTACGATCAGTGCGCCCCGTTCCACCGCCGCGGGGTTCGCCGCTACCCGCACGCAGTCGAGAAGGTTGAGCGTTGCGTCGTTGCTCAGGGCAGTCATGGGTCGCATCGCGCCCGTGACGACCACCGGTTTCCGTGATTTGACCGTAAGGTTGAGGAAATAAGCGGTTTCCTCCAGGCACGCCGTGCCATGGGTAATGGCGACACCGGCCGCCTCGGGATCTTCCCTAAAAATGGCGTTGACCCGGCGCGCCAGCACAACCCAGTGCGCCGGCGACACCTCGCCGCCGTACACGTTCAGAAACTGTTCGGTGCGCACCGTTGCGAACTCGTTCACCTCCGGCAGGCGCGCCAGCATTTCTTCGATCATATAGTGCTTGTCGGCGTAGTTGTAGTTGATGAAATCGGTGCTCGAATCGCCAATGCAAGCAATGCTGCCGCCTGTGCCGATCACGTACACGAGCGGCTTCACGTGTTCCGCCATATACCGTCCCCTTTAAGGTTTTCCATCGCGCGACATACTAGGCTCGGGCTCGACCTCGAAATGCTGTCAGCCGCACGGGAGAAGCGCTCTTTTTTCCGGGACGGGACTTTTAAGCAAATCCGAAATTTTTTGCAGCGAGCCTGGCTGCTCAAACTCCCGAGCCAACTCGTAGAGCACTGCAGTTTTTTTCAGGCCAAGCATCGGCTCGACCAACCCATTAAACTTGGTGTGCAAGTCTTCCCAGCTCATCGGATTGTCGGGATGGCCGAAGACAACTTCGGTATCTGCGTGCAGCCGTTCGCCTCCGTCGAGCACGACGTCTAGATGCGCAGAATGCGGAGCGAGTCCTTTCACGCCCTCAAGCTGCACAACACGCACGACTTCCATCACTGAAGGGTCGCGCATAGTTTCATCTTTGAAGTCCGAGGGAACGACCGGATGGCCGCGCAAGCCGAGCGCGATGCAGAATGGCAAGCTGAACTTGCCTTCGAGCGGCGTATGGGGATTGAGCTTTCCGGCCGTAACAATTGCGTTTGTACCCACTTTTGCGTGCACCTTGCTGATCTTCTTTCCTGCTATGCGAGTTGCCAGCATGCGGGCCGCCTGTATCGATGCGTGCGTCGCCATGCAGCTAGCGAATGGCTTGAACTCGTTTCGGAGCAATTCCCATCTCGAATCGAAATCAAGGGGGGGTACTTCAGCCTCTTTGTCTTGAATGAACACATCGAGCAAGCCCTTCTCCAGTTCGAACAGGTGCGTGGCCGATACGAAGCCCTCGGACGCCAGTTGCGCGGCGAGTATTCCATCCATGGCCGCTTTGCCGGCGTGGAATGGTTTCGAATGGGTACCGAACGAACCGACCAATCCGCCGGCTGTCGTGGCCGCAATACCTAACGCATGTGCAGTCTGGGTCTCATCCAAGCGCAACATGGCACACGCGACTGCAGCTGTGGCGGCACGTCCGAATACCGATGTCGGGTGGAAACCGTGGCGTTGCAGACTTGCACCGACCCCGGGGACTCCGCCTCCCCCGAGCTTGGCCATGACTTCATAGCCCGTGATGAACCCGGCTATTGCTTGTTTCTCGTCGAGCCCATGGTGTTCCGCAAGAGCGAGCGCAGTAGGCCAACAAGGGCTGCTCGGATGACCTGCGCCCATAGAATGCGCATCGTCGTAATCCATGGCATGGGCCATGGTGCCGTTGACGAGCGCGGCCAGCGCGGGCGTCGTACGGCCGCCGAGAAAGACCCGTGCATTGCCGGATGCTTTCCAGGCCTCAACGACACTTCGCACAGGCTGTACCGGGGCGTCATTGGCTGCACCGACCGCTACGCCTAGGACATCGACGAATGCACGCTTTGCCGCCTCGACAACTTCAAGCGGGAACCGCCGCTGCGCGGTACCGACGATATACGCGGTAAGCTGCTGACCGCGAGCAGTGCGCAGGCCTTGGTCACTGACTTTCGTGGACATCGTTCAGCTCCTCACTGGCCGTCGGTTACATCAAACACCTTGGATCAGTCGGGTTTGCGGCAATCCCGCGGCGATGTAAACGTTCTGGGGACCGGGACCGCCGGCGACGACGATGTAGTTCTCATCCGGACTCTTAGAGCGCCAGACGGTATCGGCATCGGCGCGGCCAACGCTGCGTTCGCGGGCAACGAAAGCCTTTGAATAGTTAGTAGTTGGGGAGCGCGCAAGCTCCCAAAGCTGCTGCTGAATATCGCGTTTGGTGAGGCCGGCTTCATGCAGGGATTGCGCGTGGTTTACGCCGAGCAGCAGTACGAAACCGCCTCCGCCCCACATCGGGGGCATATGGCTGGCAATCTGGCGCAGAATTTCATCCGGACCGACGCCCTCGCCGCCGGAGATGTTGCTGAAGTTCGCGGCTCTGAAGACAGTGACAGTGCTGTCCTCGCGTTTAAAGCCCTGGTCGACGTGAAACGGGGTCCAAGGGTTTTCTTCTTCGTTCTCGCCGCAAATGTATGAATACCGCAGGGGCGAGCTAAAACTTGACTTTGAATAAACCCCGGGCAGGGCTCCTCCGATATTAATGAGGATGAGGCGAATGGCACGCCCAATCGTGGCGTTTGCGCGCCATCCGGGACCCAAGCAACCGGCACCGGAGTTTATGTCGAGGATTTTTCTTACCGGCCCGTTGATCAGCAGAAATGGTGTTATCGCGTTGGTGCTTAGCTGCATTACTTCCAGTGGAAAAGTTGGATCAGTTAATCCCTCGACAGCCGCGATGATGACGGGCATGTACTCGGCCCGGCAACCCGCCATAATGGAATTGATAGCGATAGCTTCAACGGTCGCACGACCTTTGCGCGGCGTAATGATGCCGATGAGCTCGTCTCCCGTATGCCCTGACGCGGCTATAAACTGCTGCACGCTCTCCGCGGTAGGCGGGATAATCGGAAGACCGTCCGTCCAACCTTTGTCGTAAGCAAATTCGTATGCCTGCGTCAGAAACTTGTCGACGGAATCAGCTTCCAAGTCCACATAGCTATGGTCCATAGCGGGCTCCATTTCTTACACCGGTACGGCTGAACGCACGACACCGTCCGGATGGATCTGCTGCCTCGCCACATTCTTGACGCGTCGTTCGATTGCGGCAGGCGAGAGAGTAAGACCATCGATTACTGTACCAATCATCACTTCGGCTCGGGCATGCAGCGCGGCCGCGTCGAGCTGTCGCACAGGGTTCGGCGTTTCCGCGATGACGAGATAGGGAAACCCTTGCGTTGATGCGACGCGGCGCCCGAAGTTCGCAAAGTTGTCGGTCGCGATCATCACCGTCGGAATACCGCGTTGTTCTAGTGCAGGTGTGACGTGGCTACACCACGTCGTACACGATCCTCAGTCACCGGTGGCGGCGATCGCCACGTCGACACGTCGCGCGAAGTCATCAAGATGCTCGCGCATGATTTCTATTATTGACCCCCCGGTGCTCATCGGTGTTTCATGCATCGGCTGCGCCAAGACTACGTCCTTGAGCTGATAACGTTTTCCGAGTAGTGCGCCCAGCGCAGTCAGAATGTGCACTGCTGAAGGGCGCCAGTTGGGGAGCAGTCCGAGCACCTTGCCATCGAGAGTGGTAGGCCGTGGAGCAAGGCGGCCAGCAGTGCTCTCATCAAGATAGACCGGAAGCGGCGAAAGCATTCTTTGTCTCAATAAAGCCATGGCGTATTCCTTTCTTGGAGTAATAGGCAGCGTGCCCATTGTAAGGGGTTGCGCGGGTTGAGTCAACATTGCATCCAATATGGATGTAATTATGCAATTGCGGTTACAATAAGCCCAGCGATCTATGCATAGAGACTTCTGGGCGACTACAGGGGTGGACCCCAGGGAGCTTGATGCTGGTAGCGCTGGGCAGGCGTGAGAACTCGCGCATTTAGGAAACAGAAACCATGACTGATGAACGGCGCAACAGATTGCGCGCGATACTAAGCGGCACCGAGTGTGTCTCTCCAGCGACCGTGTACGATCCGTTTTCTGCGCGCATTGCGGAGGAAGTGGGATATGAAATCGGCATGCTAGCGGGGTCGGTCTCGTCGATTACCAACTTGGCCGCGCCTGATGTTGGGGTAGTGACGCTCACGGAGTTTGCCGATCAGATCCGGCGCCTTATGCGCGTAAGCAAGCTAAGCCTTCTGGTTGACGCCGACCAGGGGTTCGGCAACGCACTTAATGTGATGCGGACGGTTCAGGAGTTGGAGCACGCCGGCGCATCTGCGCTTACCATTGAAGATACCGTGTTGCCCAAGCGATTCAGGCAGCCTGAGGCGATGGTTGAACTGATTTCGATTGAAGAAATGGCAGGCAAGCTGCGCGCTGCGCTGCACGCTCGCCGAGACCCCTCGCTGGTAATCGCCAGTCGCATTGCCGCGTTGAAGGCCGAGGACAGTGCGGGATTCGTTGCACGCGCCAAGGCATACGCAGCGACAGGCGTTGACGCCATTTTCGTCACCGGACTGAAGAAAATCGAAGACATCGAGGCACTCCGCGCAGTTGTCAAATTGCCGATCATTACCGGGTTTGTCGCCGACTCTTCTTTGAGACGTGAGGATCTAGCCGCACGCGGTGTTCGTATCATGTTGCTGGGTCATCAGCCAGTCGCGGCCGCGGCTCTGGCGTTGCGTGAGGTATACACCCATCTTTTCTCCGGCGGCGCGCCTGCAGATCTCAAGTGCAGGATCATGTCGAGCGCGGAAATGGAGCGCCTTTTGCACGGGGAGCGCTACAAGCAATGGTCACGCGACTACCTGCATTGACTTATCGCTACGTTCGAAAAATTCTCTGTCAATGACGAGGAGTTCAATTTTGGCTGCAAAAACAGCGCAGGGCTTGGCATCGAACTCTCAAGAGCAGGCATATCGGTATCTCAAGCATCGAATCATTAATCTCGAGATCAAGCCCAACGATCGATTGACGACTCAGACTATAGCTTCAGCTATCAACGTCAGCCGCACACCAGTTCGAGAAGCTCTTGGTCGTCTGGAGCAGGAAGGACTTGCCGTACGGGATGAGGGATGGGGTTACACCGTAAAACCGATATCGATGAAAGAAGCGATGGACGTGTATCGGGTGCGTGAGGTGCTGGAAGTGGAGGCCGTCAGGCAGGCGCTACCGAATGTGACGCCGGCATTGATAGCGAGGCTTCGCGCTAGCTTGAACAAGGCGGAGGAAAAGGTAAGGCAAGGGCGGCTGAACGAGTTCCGGAACAACGCAAGGCTGTTTTACCACATGATCACCGAAGCGACCGGGAATAGTTGCTTAATTTCTATGCTCGCAACAGTTGATGATCGCATTCGACTTTTGGGTGCAATGATGGCTAAGCGTCATCTCGACCGGCCTAAGGAATCACTGGCCGAGAATCGGGCTCTGCTAGAGGCATTGGGGGCAGGGGATGAAAGGGCCGCGATAGCAGCGGTCAGAAAGCATGTAGCAAGTGCGGCGAAAACCCTCACGCGATACGTAATGACCGAAACGGGGCAGCTTTCGTTGTAGAAGACGACGAGCAAATATTCCGCGCCCAATTACCATCGCCAACATGCGTTCGGTCTTGTATGCCCGCTGATATCGATTTTAAAGGGGGCGTTGGAAAAATCATGCGCACGATAATTTCCGCAACAACGCGGCGAGTGTCTACAAACTAAACCTTACCGGCGGCTTCGAAAGAGAGAATAGGAAATGAAGATTACAGAAGTGATAATCAGGCCCGTGCAGGTTCCTAGAAAAGAAAGTTTCGGCGTCCGGACAGGGAAATACGACGTGATGCCCAACGTCTATGTTCAGTTGAACACTGACGAAGGATTGGTCGGATATGGAGAAGGCGCGCCGATTGTCGATTACTTCGGCGAGTCTCAGGAAACGATGGTTGAAGTATTAAAGAACTATCTTGCGCCCGCAATCATCGGTAAAGATCCATTGAACATTCGCGAGCGAATTCGGGAGATGGACGTAGTAATTCCAAGGAATCCGTGTGCTAAGGCTGCCATCGACATCGCACTGCATGATCTCAAAGGCAAGGCGCTTGGCGTTTCGATAGGATCGCTGCTAGGAGGCGTTTCACAGGAGTTGGTGCCGGTGACGGTTTCCATAGGACTCGACGACCTAGCAACCATGAAAGACAAAGCAGTGGCGGCCGCCAGCCAAGGCTTCAGCGTACTTAAGCTAAAGGGGGGCCAAAACGTGGCTGAAGACATTGCGAATCTAACCACAGTGCGGAAGGCGGTGGGGGAGAACGGCCCGTGGTTACGACTGGATGCCAATGCGGGATATGTCAACCGGGGAGAGCTTTACCGTTGCCTCGGCGAGATGCAAGCACTTCGACTCATTCTTCTGGAGCAGCCATTTCCCTCTCAGGAATGGGATGCCCTAAGACATCTTCGTGACCGGCTCAATATACCCATCCTGCTCGACGAGTCAATGCAGACGCCTTGGGATTTTCAGCAGATGGTCAAATCCCCTGAAGGTTTTGTCGCGAATCTCAAGGTGCAAATTTGCGGTGGCTTATATAAAGCGTCGCAACTGGTCGCTGCCTGTGAGCGCTTCCAAATACCCGTAATGATCGGATCGCAACGAGAATCGGTCATTGGAAACACCGCCAGTCTCCATCTTGCTTCGATAATAACGCGGCTCGATTACACCTGCGATCAACGCTATGCAAACGCAGTGAAGAATGAGGCAAATGTTGCGGAAGATGGACCACCGCTAAGCGGGCCATTGGTCCCGGTGCCGAAGGGCAAAGGTTTAGGCATCACCGTGAACTGGAAAAAAAGCGACTCCATGGCACTCGCCACCCACGTCATCAGGCCATGAGGGGTTGTGTCGGGTTGCGTCTGCGTAGAACCTGGGATAAGCCCCATCGTGTTTAATGATTACGCTTATAGCGCAGGTAATGGTTGCGTTCAGTGCAATCGACAGGCGCATGCTCACCAAATCGCCGGCGACAACGCGGCTAGAATCAGCATGCTCATAGTTGCGCTATTTGCCGTGCTGGCGGCATTTGCGGGCGCCAGAGCCGAAGCTCAAGCTTTTCCTGTTAAACCCGTCCGTTTCATCGTTCCATTTCCGTCCGGTGGTGGCAACGATATCGTTGTGCGAATCATCGGACAAAAACTCAGCGATGTCTGGAGACGGCCGGTCGTGGTCGACTACCGGCCAGGCGCGGGCGGCATCGTCGGCACCGAAATCGCGGTCAAGTCGCCACCCGACGGTTACACCATGGTGCTAAGTAGCATCGCGCTCGCGTTCAATACTGCGCTCTACAAAAAACTACCCTACAACACCATCCGCGACCTGGCGCCAGTAACGCTAGCTGCTTCGCAGCCCAGCATGCTTGTGGTTAATCCAGTATTGCCGGTCAAATCCGTGAGGGAGCTGGTGACCCTGGCGAAGTCCAGGCCAGGGAGCATTGCCTACGCTTCTGGCGGTAGCGGCAGCGGCTCACATTTGGCCGCCGAGTTGTTGAAGCTGCTAGCGGGTATTCAAGTCACACATGTGCCGTACAAGGGAGCCGGGCCCGCGCTGATCGATCTCTTAGGGGGCCAGGTAGAGATGATGGTGTCCGTCGTGGCGTCGACCTTTCCGCACGTAAAGGCCGGGAGATTGCATGCCTTGGCGGTAACCGGCGCAAAACGTTCCCCGATTGCGCCAGACATTCCTACGTTGTCTGAAGCCGGCATTACCGAATACGAGTTCAACACTTGGTATGGCATCCAAGTACCGGCCAAAACGCCGCCGAAAATCATAAATAAGTTGAACTCCGAAGTGGGGCGCATCTTGCAGCTTCCCGACGTGCGAGAGCGTTACGCTTCAGCAGGTCTTGACCCGCTAGTCGGTACGCCCGCGGAGTTCGGCTCACTTATCCGTTCTGAAATTGTAAAGTGGTCCAAAGTCGTCAAAGCTGCTGGTGTCACGGCGGATTGAAAACGCCCGCGCGCCACGCGCTTTCGATAGTAGGAGGAATAGTGTTTTTTAATCGATTCCTAAAGGCGCGCGGGCGGCTGCTTACGTTCTCCCTTGCATGCTTTTGCGCGCTTATTCATTCCGACTTTCTATCCGCTGCGGCGCCCGTGCAGTGGGTGCCAACGAAAAACGTCGAAATCATCGTTCCATTTGCAGCAGGCGGGGGCAACGATCTACCGGCGAGAATAATAGAGAAGATCCTTACCGATCGAAAACTGGTTCCCGTGAGCACGACTGTCGTTAATAAGCCGGGCGGAGGGGGGCGGTCGGCCTCAACTACTTAAATCAGCATTTGGGTGACGCACACTACTTGTCCATTATTTCTACTAGCACACTCGCCAGCCATATCCTAGGACTTGGCTCGGTTAACTACACCGATATCGAGCCGATCGTGCCTCTCGTCACTGAGTACATTGTGTTCGCCGTGTCGGTCAGCTCGCCTATAAAGAATTTCAAAGAACTTTCCGAAAAAATGAAGGCAAATCCGACCGTACTCAGCTTTGCCATTGGCAGTGGGCTCGGGAATCCGAACCACGTTGCGATTGCTGCGGCGTTGAAAGCAAATGGAGCGGATGTGCGGCGAATGAAGGTCGTTGCTTTCGGAGGCGGTAAGGAGGCTTTGATGGCCGTGCTTGGCGAGCACGTAGACGTGCTCGCAGTGGCCGGCTCAATACTGGTCGAGGAGGTAAAGGCCAGAAAGCTGCGGGCTATCGCTGTAGCGGCACCACGCCGGCTCGATGGAGCTTTTAACACGATACCCACTCTGAAAGAGCAGGGAGTCGATTTGGTGTTCGGCTTCTCCCGCTATATTGTGGCGCCCAAGGGCGTGTCGAACGACCAATTAGCGTATTGGGAGTCGGTGTTTGCAAGTTTGATCAGGTCCGAGGAATGGAAGAACGCGCTAGAGAAGAATAATTGGAACAGCACATACATGACGAGTTCGCAGACAGTGAAGGATCTGCAAACACAATATTTCGCACTTCGATCAGTGTTGACCGAGCTAGAACTTGCGAAGGTTCAACAGGGCAAATGACCCAGTTCATGCACTCCAGGTTAGCAAGAGTTCTCTGGATCTCGGCGGCGTTTTACGCTGGTGCGTGCCTCGCTCAACCCTCGTTCGCCGCTCAAGGTGACGCTGCGACGGATTACCCTAGCAAGCCGATCCGCTTCATCGTCCCTTTCGTCCCGGGCGGCGGAACCGACACCGCTGCGCGCGTCATCGGCAAAAAGCTTACGGACGCGTGGGGTCAACAGGTGGTAGTGGACAACCGGCCGGGCGCTGCGGGCGCAATTGCCTTGGCGACCACTGCAGCGGCAATTCCGGACGGCTACACGATCTGCGTGATCTCGGCATCGCAAACCGTCAATTCCGCAACCAACCCGCAGCTCACTTATGACCTTGAGAAGGACCTGCAGGGGATTACGCAGGCCGTTTCACTTTTTTACGTGTTGTCAGTCGGTAACTCCGTTCCGGCGACCTCGGTCAAGGAACTGATCGCCTATGCCAAAGCGAATCCCGGCAAACTAAATTTCGGTTCGTCCGGCACGAGAGGCCTGCAGCACTTCGCGGGTGAGATGTTCAATCATCTGGCGGGCGTCAAGCTCACCCACGTGCCGTTCAAGGGCGGCGCAGCGTTGGTCGTCGCCATGGCGGCCGGTGAAATCCAGGTCGGGTTCTTGGCCTTGGTCAACGTCAGGCCGCATGTGGCGAGAGGCCGCGTGCGCGTGCTGGCCATCACCGCGAAACAGCGCGCGCCCGTGCTGCCGGATGTGCCGACGATAGCGGAAGCCGGGGTGCCCGGCTACGAGATCGACCAGTGGCACGGCGTGGTCACGGGCGCGAAGGTGCCCCGCGCGGTCGTAAGAAAACTGTCGAAAGCGATCGGCGAGGCAATAAGGTCACCGGAGGCCGTACAGCGCCTCAGCGCTGACGGATCGACTCCGGTAGGCAGCAGTCCCGAACAATTCGCGGCGCACATCAAGTCCGAAATCGCCAAGTGGCGCATGCTCGTGAAGGATGCCGGATTGGCACTGCATTGAAGAAGTTCCAACGCCACGCACGGAAGCCGACGTTCGCGTAATCACAGGAGAATGACATGACACTGGCGTTCGAGATCGCAAGACGGGAGGAGCACGGAAAAACTTGCTGCCGCATGTCGCGCGTTGCCCCCGACCGGTGATAGGTCGGATCGAGGACGGCGCTTTCGCTGAATTGCGAATTGATCAAGGAGTACAAAAAGGAGGAAAACCCATGCGATGTTTTCAAATTCTGATTGTTCTTACGGCGACGATCACGTTGGCTCCGCTTTTTCTTTTGGGCCAACACGAGTAGCTAAACGTAATGCCGCGCTCGGCCGTCATCTCCTCCACATCGCGGAAGCTCAGGGAGAAGCGGAAGTACACCCAGACACAGTGGCCGATAATTTCGGCTGGAAAGCGATGACCGCGATACGGGGGGGTGGGATGAGATCATCTCCCATTAAATCCCTATCCTTTAACTTGATAATACCCTTTGGCAACGCGAATCATATTTCGAGTGCTCCGGCGAGGAATTCGGCCGGCACGACGCGGGCAACACGTATAAGTATTTGAGTAGTTCCCGCGTGACAATAGAATTAAATGCGGCAGACCGACACCCGGGTTACCCGGCAAGGAGGAGGCAAATGAAATCGATGTTGGGCGTTAGGGGCGTGGTCATGATGGTCGCGCTGTTTGCTTTTGCCGCGACAGCGGCCTGGAGCCAACAACCAATGGAAAAAGCAACCGCGAAGACGGCGCCGCATGATTATCCGACGAAGTCCATACGGCTGATTGACCCGTTTCAGTCTGGCGGGGGATCGTGGGTGGTCGCTCGCTTAATCGGACAGAAGTTGTTTGAAATTTGGGGCCAATCGGTGGTCGTAGACAACCGTGGCGGTGCTAGCGGCGCGATTGGCTCCGAGCTCGCCGCGCGCGCCACGCCTGACGGTTACACATTGTTGATGGCGACGGCGAGCACCATGGTCACCAATCCGCTTCTGTCAAAAGTACCCTTCGACCCGGTGAAGGACTTTGCGCCTGTGGTGTATACCACTTTGATTCCGCTCATCGTTGTGGTGCATCCTGCGGTGCCCGCGAAGTCGGTCAAGGAATTGGTCTCGCTCGCTCGTTCGCAACCCGGTAAGCTCAATTACGCTTCGGCCGGCGGCGGCACCATAAGCCATTTGGCGGGAGAACTCTTCAAGGCCACCGCCGGAGTGAGTATGTTACACGTGCCTTACAAGGGAGGCGGTCCGGCGATAATCGAGCTGGTCGGTGGTCAGGTTCAACTTCAATTCGGCAATATGTTAATTGCGTTGCCTCACGTCAAAACGGGCCGGCTGCGGGGGCTTGCGGTCACCGGCGCACGGCGCACGTCGGTGATTCCGGACATGCCTACGGTTTCCGAAGCCGGTGTGGCTGGCTACGAGGTGGTGCAGTGGCACGGCGTACTGGCGCCCGCCGGGACGCCCAGAGAAATCATCATCAAGCTCAATCGCGAAATCAACAGCATACTTAGTCTGACGGAGGTCCGGGCACGCCTGCTAAGTGGAGGCGCGGAGCCGCACGGGGGCACGCCCGAGCAGTTCGGCGATCATATAAAAAAGGATATTGCCAAATGGGCGAGAGTGATCAAGGATGCGGGTATCCCTCCCAATTGATTCGGTTTCGCATTGCTTGTCCAGACTCATTCCATACTGAAAAAGCTCGCTCAGATAAAAAACAAAAATTGGGATAGAGTGGAGACCGCGCCAGCTGCGCTCTATGCCACTGCACTGCCGGAACGCGTGGGAGACAAGGTAAAATGTCTACGAGGAGTATCATGCAAACAACCGAATCCTCGCTCTGTTGCTTGAGCGCCGGCGTTGCTGCCTGCATGGTAGCTTTGCCGTCGGGTGCGTATGCCAGGTCAGTGTTCGCGCAGAGTTGGAAGCCGGAAAAAAAACGTTGAAGTGATCGTGGGGATCGGGGCGTGCTGAGCGCCCTGGTCTCGCCAAATAAGCAGCCAGCATGTCGGAGACGACGATGACAGAACTGCATTACATGACTATTGCCGAGACGGAGAAACTGATTTCATCGCGCAAACTGTCGCCGATGGAACTTACACAGGCGCTGCTGGCCCGGATCGAGGCCTTCGATACGCAGATCAACGCGTTCATCACGCTAACTCATGAGTTGGCGCTGCAGCAAGCACGTCAGGCTGAGAAAGAGATCGGCTTCGGAAGATATCGCGGGCCGCTGCACGGTATTCCTTTCGGACTGAAGGATCTCTACTACACTAGCGGCATACTTACTTCCGGCCATTCGAAAGTCGGGGCGAACCACATTCCGTCGGTCGATGCGACAGCGACAGCCAGGCTCTACGATGCCGGCGCAGTCCTGCTGGGTAAGCTCGCCACGCACGAATTCGCGCACGGCGGCCCGTCGTTTGACTTGCCTTGGCCGCCGGCGCGCAATCCGTGGCATACCGGCCACTTCACAGGCGGCTCGAGCAGCGGGTCGGCAGCAGCTGTCGCGGCAGGTTTCATGCCTTTCGCGCTGGGCACGGACACCGGCGGCTCGATACGCACGCCTGCTTCCTACTGCGGCATCGTGGGTATGAAACCGACTTACGGGTTAGTGAGCCGCTATGGCGTGATACCTAATTCGTTCTCCCTCGATCACTGCGGACCGCTTACATGGAGCGTAGAGGATTGCGCGATCGTGCTCCAGGCGATTGCCGGGCATGATCGCAAGGATCCGGCGAGCGCCAAGGTCGAGGTCCCCGATTATCGCGCTGCATTGGGCCGGGATCTGAAAGGCATGCGCATTGGCGTGCTGCGGCATTTGTGGGAGGAGGATCTGCCGGCTGGCGCGGAGTTGCGCCAAGCGATGGACGAGGCAATCTCAGTGCTCTCGCAGTTGGGCGCCAAGCTCGAGACGACGCGCATCAAGCCGGCGCAGGATTACAACGATGCAAAAGTCATCATCGTCGAAAGCGAAGCGTTTTCGATTCAGCAAAAGGATTTAATGAGCCGTCCGGCGGATTACGGGGCGCATTACCTGGGCCGGGTGCCGGTGGCTTGTCTGTTCCAGGGTGCCGATTACGTGCGCGCGCAGCGTCAACGCCGGAAGCTGGCAGAGGAAATGTTGGCACTCTATGAGAAATACGACGTGCTGCTCACGGCGGGCATGGGGCCCGCACCGCGGCTCGACGCACACCGCGAGATCGGTTTCTGGGATAAATGGCAGAAGCCGAGCATTACAAGCGTGTTCAACATGGCCGGCGGACCGGCCCTCATGGTTTGCAACGGTTACGCGCAGAGCGGCTTGCCTCTCGGCATGCAGATCGTTGGCCGCCCGTTCGACGAGGCTGCTGTGCTTCGCGCAGGCTACGCTTACGAGCAGGCCACCCTATGGCGACGCCGGAGGCCGGAGCTGATGTTCGGCGCGCGGACTCCCGATATCAACATCGGGCAGCACGCCGGCCAGCCGGGAGCGATCGATGCGGATACGCGCCGCCTCGTCGAGATGCTCGTCGAACGAGCCGGCCTCAAGCTGCCTGAATCTACCGTGGTGCAGATATGCGAAGCCGCGCCGTATGCGTTCGCCATGGCTCGCCGGATTCCTGTCCATGCGTGGGAAGACGAGCCGGCGAGCGTATTCGTATTTTCGCAAACGCTCAGGGATCCGAGCCCGAGCACTGCATCCGGCGCATCGCGCGAGCCGCTTGCGCGCTCAGCTGTGCATTCGACCGTTTCCGTTTCCTGATATGCTAGCCCACCAGCGCAATTTCGGCGATCCCGCCACGAGTTGCCCGCCAACCTCCATATAGAGCGTTTGCTGGTCTACGTTACGTTACCGGGATGGTGCTCCTCGTCACGGCTTCCGGATTTACGACCCGGCTAACAGCAGGAGAGGTTAAAATGGGGCTCCATAAACAAGCAAGGAGTGACACGCTATGGCCGCAACAGTTACCACTGTGCTGCATCCCGCAGCAGAAGATACCGCGCAGAAGCACGCTCTCGCTCCCCGGCTGCCGAGCCTCCAGGGGATCACATTAGGGCTGATCGATAATCACAAGAAGAACGCCGACTTCTACCTGGGTGAACTTGGTCGCCGGCTGCAAGAGCAATTCGGAGTTGCCAAGATAATCACTTACCGAAAAGCCAGCCAGAGCATGCCTACTCCGGCAGACGTGATGGATGATTTAGCCGCGAAATGTGACGCGATCGTTCACGGTGTCGCCGACTGAGGGTCATGCACAGCGTGGGGTCTCCACGATGGCATCGAAGCGGAAAAGCGAAACAAGCCTGCGGTAACCGTTATCACCGAGGCTTTCCGTGTGGCAGCGCAGCTCCGGGCGCGGGCTCTGGGTCTGCCGGAACATCCAGTAGTGGTGATTGGGCATCCCCTCGCCACCAAGAATCACAGTCAAGTACAGGAGTTGGTCAAGAATAGTCTGGAGGAGTTGGTCCACGGTTTGGTTTCCGGGACGGCGAACCGTTCGGAACCGATCCGTAATGCAGAGGCCTCAACGAGAGTCGCTGAAGACAAGAAAAACGGCAGCCGCCTTCAAGTCGAAGGTTCGATCAGCGAGATCAATAGTTACTTCTACGAACGGGGCTGGACTGACGGGCTTCCCATCATTCCACCTCTAGAAGACCTGGTCCTGGAGATGCTGCAGGCCGCCCCACGGTCCGCTGAGCAATCTCTGGGCAAGATGTCGCCTTTGAACGGCACGGTGACCGTGGAGAAGGTGGCTATTAACGCCGTGATGGCCGGTTGCAAGCCGGAGTATTTCCCGGTTGTCCTCGCCGCAGTCAAGGCAGTGCTCCAGCCTCAATTCAACGTGGGCTCCATTACCACCACCACTGGAGGCGCTGCGCCGGTCGTCATTGTGAGTGGGCCGTTGGCCGGCAAGCTGGGAATCCATAGCGGGACTGCGGTGTTTGGCTCAGGCCACCGGGCTAACGCCACGATAGGCCGGGCGCTTCGCCTGACCATGCGGAATCTCGGTGGCTCTATCGTGGATACGATGGAGAAATCAACTCATGCTTGGCCGGGTAAATACACGATGTGCTTCGCCGAGAACGATGCGCGCAATCCTTGGGAGCCTTTGCATGTGGAGCTGGGTTTCGGGCCGGAGACGAGCGTCGTTACCGTAGCAGCGGCGCGCGGCCTCCACACGATGATGGAAGGGACACAGGAAACTGGTATGGGCGCCCTCGAGACATTGGTCAAGTCCATGACGGCGGGGGGCATATCCGGTTATTACTATCAACGCTGGGGCGCTTCTTACGTAGTGGTCCTCGGCCCTGAGCATGCGGCAGAGATCGCCGCGGCCGGATTTGGACGTACGGAGGTGAAACAGTACCTCTTCGATAATGTCCGTTTGCCTGTGAGTGACCTAAAACACCGGGGCCACTGGGGCGCCCGCTGCTGGCCGACGGAGTACGAGGGGCACGGCGACGACTTCTTGGTACCGCTAGTGGCGGATCCGGATAAATTTCTGCTCGTGGTGGCCGGTGGCGATGGTCGCCATTCTTCCTGGTTTCAGGCCTGGTCAGCCACCCAGCGTGCGACGCAAGTAATCGAGGCGTCGATGGCATTCGAAGTCCAGGAGACCACATGATCCACGAAGCCGCGTTCGACTTTCTTGCGCGCCCGCCGCGCTCGGCGAAGCCGCGCAAGCAAGGCCTCAGCGTCGTGAGCGACAAGGCGAAGTCGCTGGCTCAGGCGCGTGACATCATCGAGACCGTCGGCGATATCATTGATCACATCAAACTGCCAGATCACGTCGGTTTGATGTGGCGCTATCCGGCGGAGCTTATCCGCAGCAAAAACGAACTGTACGCCAAAGCAGGCATCGATACCCTGCCCGGGGGCATCCCGTACGAAGTCGCAGCGGTGCAGGGGAAAGTGCCGCAGTACATGGAACGGATCGCGCAACTCGGGTTTCGGGGCGTGGAAGTGAGTGAAGACTCGATCGACATGGGGAGGAAGAACCGCATGGCATCGATCAAATGCGCGCTTGCAAACGGTTTGACCGTTTACACCGAGGTTGGCAAGAAGTTTCCAGACCAGCCCCTCGATGCGGAGGAAGCAATCGAAACGGCGACCCGTGATCTCGAAGCAGGCGTTTACTTGGTGGTCGTCGAGAAAAGCGACGTCGCGCTTGTGATCAAGGAGGGCAAGGACACACTGCACCGCCTCATGCGGGGAGTGAGCCCGCAACACCTGATCATCGAGTGCGGTCCCGGCGAAGATCGCTTCAGGATCGCAAGGTGGCTATTCGCGGAGTTTGGCCCTGATGTAAACGTCGAGAACATCGACGTCGAGGACGCGTTCGTTATCGAAGCCATGCGCCACGGGCTGCACCGCCAGGTCGACTACGACTACTTTCATGCCTACAAGGGCATGTCGTTGCCGGCGGTCCACGACACGCCCGGTGCTACCAACAACGTACTGCCGTCGAGCCCCCGATAAACTGCACCGTAGTGACTCTCCTCTTGAAAGGAGCATCGAATGGAACCCGCGAGTCAAGAAAAGATCAGCCGCAACAGCCATTCCGCAATCAAACCTTTAAATATAGCCGCCACTTTCAAGGTCATTCCTTCTGGTGCCGCGCTCGGCGCCGAAGTCCAGGCCGTCGATTTCTCGCTGGCCGTTCCGGAAGACGTCAAGGTCGCGTTGCGGAAAGCCTGGTCCGATCATCTCGTGCTGCTCTTCCGCGGTCAGGACATCAGCGATGACCAATTACTCGCTGCGTCGAACATCTTTGGGCCGCCGCATGAAGCTGCGTCGCGCAAGTACCACCTTAACGTAGGCAAGGAGGTCGATGACAAGCACATGATCTCGCGCCATGCGAGCGTGAGCATTATTTCGAACCTTGACCAGGAGGGAAAGCCGGTGCTGGACAACGGCGGACTCGGAAGTTACGAAGTCGTGTGGCACACCGATAATTCGTACGTCGAAGTGCCGCCTGCGGGCAGCATGCTGTACGCGCTCGAGATTCCGCCCGCTGGGTCCGGTGGCGATACCTCCTTCAACAACCAGTACCTTGCGTACGAAGAGCTGCCGGAGGATCTCAAGAAGGCGATCGAAGGCAAATTGCAGGTGCACGATTCGAGCCGCAACAGTGCGGGCATATTGCGGCCAGGAGTGAAGCTTCCCACCCAGCCCGAGGAGGTTCAGGGGCCGGCACATCCGCTGCTACGCGTGCATCCGGTAACCGGCAAACGCGCGCTGTACTTGGGGCGCCGCCGGGATTGGCCATCCAACTACGTCGTGGGACTCTCGAATGCGGAAAGTGAGGCCCTCTTGGATAAGCTATGGGCACATGCGACGCAACCCAAATACGCGTGGACGCACAAGTGGCGAGCGGGTGACCTCGTGTTGTGGGACAACCGATGCTGCATGCATTACCGCACCGAGATCAACGTGACCCAGCGTCGCGTAATGCATCGCACGACCATCAAAGGCGAACCCATCATTCCCTGAAGGTGCAACCGCATTCAAGAGTAGTGAAAAAGGCCGACTGCGCGGCATGAGTAATTCTCGCTTTTCCCACGTTGACATAGCAGAAACTAGAAATGGACCAAGGTCATTTTGAAGACGGGAATAACATAAACCGCCAGTACGTGCACCGCTTTTCGGTACGCGATGGCCGTGTTCGCGCTCTAATGCGGCATGCGGCCGCGGTGCTGCTTGCGGCTCTCCATTTTGGCGCAGGCGGCGCTGCTACGCCCGCCTGGAACCCGGAAAGGACGGTTGAGTTCATTGTCCCGAGCAGCGCCGGTGGTGGCCAGGACCGCACCGCCCGTATCGTACAGAAAATCATGCAAGATAGTGCTGTCGTAGCATCGCCAGTGAACGTCGTAAACAAGCCTGGTGGGAGTGGCAACATCGCCTACCACTATCTCAGCCAATTTTCAGGAAACGCGCACTACCTCGCAACTGCAACGGGAGCGCTGCTCACGAGTCATATCCTTGGAACAAGTCCTCTCAACTACACCGATTTCACGGCGATCAGCGTGCTCTATGGCGAGTACACTGGGTTCAGCGTCAATGCCCACAGCACGATTCAAAGCGGGAAGGACCTGGTCGAGCGGGTGAAGAAAAATCCCGATTCCATCACTTTCGCTTTCGGGACTGCGCGCGGCGCGCCAAACCACATTGCCATCGCACTAGTGATGAAAGCAGCAGGGATAGATGTCAGCAAGCTCAAGGTCGTGATCTACAAAGCCTCGGTGGAAGCGACGACTGCTTTGATGGGTGGGCATGTCGATGTCGTGGCGACACCCATTTCGACATACCTGCCCGTATTGGCTTCCGGCAAGATCCGAATCGTCGCCATAGCGGCCCCTCAGCGCGTCAGCGGCAAGTTCGCGTATGTTCCCACGTGGAGAGAACAAGGGTTCGACGCGATAATGCCGAGCTATCGCATGTTCATCGCCCCAAAGGGTTTAAGCTCGGCACAGGTTGCTTTCTGGGACAAGGCGTTTGCCAGCTTATCGCAGAACCCACTATGGAAAAAAGAACTGGAACAGAACGAATGGCAAAGCAACTATATGAACAGCGCCGACAGCCGTAAGTACCTCGACGCGCGTTACGAAGCGGAACACGAAATCCTGGTCAAACTGGGTTTGGCCAAGTAGCGCGGCGAAAGGATCGGGATGACTGCCCAGGTGGACGAGTTCGAATTTTTTCTCACGAAGCCGTGGTCGGATGGCTTTCCCGTTGTAACGCCGACAGAGGAGCGCGTACAGCGCATGCTGCAAGGCACGCACCGCGACCCGGATGAGTTCCTCGGGAACATTCCACTAACGATGGGGCCAGCGACGGTGCGTACAGTCGCTATCCACGCGGCGATGGCTGGGTGTAAGCCTGAGTACCTGCCAGTCATACTCGGCGCGATTCCGATCATGCTGCGCAAGGAGTTCAATCTGAACGGCGTCCAAGCCACACTCGGTCCTTCTGCGCCGCTGATGATCGTCAACGGTCCTTACGCAAAGCAAATTGGAATTCACGGCGGCAATGGCTGCTTCGGGCCGGGGTTCCGCGCGAACGCCACAATTGGACGCGCTATCCGGCTGATGTTGCTGAACTTAGGTGGTGGTGTCCCTGGCGTCGGTTCAGCTACTGTTTTCGGTACGCCTCTACGCTATACAGCCTGCATCACCGAGAACATAGATCATAGCCCGTGGGAGACTCTGGCCGTATCGCGTGGTTATTCGCCGGACGACAACGTGATTACGTGCGCAATGGTCGAAAGTCCACGCGTGTACCACGACAATGTGAGTGCTGAACCCGGACAGCTCCTTGTCGGGATTGCCGATTCAATGCATGCGATGGGCTCTTTCAATATGCTCAGGAAAAACTCTGATACGCTGGTCGCGATGAGTCCGGAGCATGCGGGAATTTGTGCAAAGGCAGGGATGAGCCGGTCCGATGTGCACCGCCAACTCTGCGAGTTGGCTGGCAGCAAGATAGGCGAGCTTAAGCGAGGCGGCCCATGGGCAGGCAAAGGCGCTTTGAGGTGTGGCTACGACCCAGATGATGATAATTTTTTTGTCCCTGCGATAAAGGACCCAAGCTATCTACACCTTATTGTGGCCGGCGGTTTGGGGCCGCAGACCGCGATTTCCCTGGGCTGGGGCGGTGGAAGCTTTGCTGTTCACGGTAAATACGATGCATGAAACCCAACTCGTCTGTAGCTCGTCCGTCGCGGCTACCGGCATGTCGTTTATCTGATACGAAGGAGACCCGCGTGGCGAATGATCTTGGATTCATCGACCCGACCTACAGCGGCGGCAACGGGCAGATCGCGATGGCGCCACGGCCCCTGGATCTGGCCGGCAAAGTAATAGGTTTGCTCGACAATACCAAGGAACAGGCCAATTTGATTCTTAAGACGGTCGGCGATGCCTTCGTCGAGCAATACGGTGCTGCGCGCGTAATCGTTCGCCGGAAGGAGCATTACAGCAAGCCCGCGCGCGACGACCTCATCGACGAGATGGCACAGGAGGTGCAGATTGCTGTGTCTGGCCTGGGTGGATGAGGGTCGTGTACGTTGTGCAGTGTGCACGACACAGTAGAGTTCGAAAAGCGGGGCATCCCCGGCACCGTCATCATCACGCAAGCGTTCAAGAACGCCTGCGTGTACCAGTTTCGCTCCAAAGGCATGGCGGGGCACCCCTATGTGGAGTTACCGCACCCGATTCACCAACTTCAGCCAGAAGACATGCGTAATGTCACGCTGCGTTACATGCATGACATCGTGCGCCAGCTCACGGCCGCACGCTAGGTGCAGAGCAAAATGACCGCTCCTTGTTGGATCCGTTCTGCCTTCTTGTTGCCACTGCAGCTTCTCTCGCGTACGCGGCTAACGAAGAAGTTACAACTGCATGGCGATTCGTGCGACTACCATGCTCCGGAATCGCTTGCCGCTCTCCATGTTGTGATCGCTGGCGTAGCGGCAATCCAGTCAAACGTGCTCCGGACTCTTCTGAGCCGTCCCACGGAGGAATGCTTCGTTCCAGACGCCGACATGGTGATCTCATGAAATCCCCACGAACTGTTGTGCTTCAGATTCGCATCCGTTCACAGCTACAAATCGGCCCACGGACGCAGCGATGGTCGCGCGGGGTCTTCCAGGGCATTGACACGCGGAGGCCAATGTGGAGCAGGGAAAGCGAAATCTGAAGCTTTGCGCAATCTTGTGCAGCGCCCTTGCCGGCATCTTATCTGTAGCGGTAAGCGCCACTTGCACCGCCGAGAGCTATCCGAGCAAGCCCATGAGGATTGTGTGCCCGGTTCCAGCGGGAGGAGGGTTGGATTTTGTCTCCCGCACGCTTGGCGAAAAACTGGCGGCGCGCTCCGGACAGCCGGTAGTGGTCGATAATCGCCCGGGCGCCAGCGGTGCGATTGGCGCCGCTATCGTGGCGAGGGCCGCACCGGACGGCTATACCCTATTGCTCGCCTCGTCGTCCACAATCGCGGCAAGCCCTGCGCTTCAAAGGCTGTCCTACGAAGCCGTGATGAAGGATTTCGCGCCAGTGTCACTGGTGAGCAGCGTGTCATGGGTGCTGGTCGTGCATCCTTCGGTTGCCGCAAAATCCGTTGGCGAGCTGATACGGCTCGCGGCGTCGCAGCCGGGGCGACTTAACTATGCGTCTTCGGGCACTGGATCGGGGGCCCACCTGGCGATGGAGTTGTTCAAAAATATGGCGAATGTTGACTTGGTGCACATCCCGTACAAGGGTAGCGGCCCGGCGGCAATCGATCTTATCGGCGGCCAAGTGCACGCAGGATTCAACAATTTGGTCCCGGCGCTCCCGCACATCAAATCCGGCAAGCTCCGCGCGCTGGGGGTGAGTGGCCCGGCGCGCTCGGCAGCGATGCCTGCAGTTCGAACCATCGCTGAATCCGGGCTGCCGGGCTATGAGGCGCTGCAGTGGTATGGCGTGCTATTGCCGGCCCGCGCACCGCGTGCAATCATCGATCGGTTGCATCAGGAGATTGTCGCGATCCTGCAGCGGCCGGACGTACGCGAGCGGCTGACACAAGAAGGCGGCGATGTGATCGGCAGTACGCCTGAGAAATTTGCCGGCCACATCCACAAGGAAATCGCAAAGTGGACGAAGGTGGTCAACGCGGCGAACATTCGGGCAGATTAGAGGTTGCCCGACACCGAGCGTGCTCGGCGGGGCGCATGCATCGAGATTTGGCCCGGATTCTGCGGGCGGTACATTAAGGCTGTAAAGGTGGAGGTGAAACATGAAGGTTTCGGATGTCGGAAAGCGAACTATTCTGGTGTACGACCCGCGTGCGGTCGCGCGTAAGAGCCAAGACGCACTTGCGCAGCGACTTCCCACGCTAGATGGCAGGGTAATCGGTCTTCTAAACAACACGAAAGACCTTGTCGATGAATTGCTAGGAGAGGTTAAGGAGTTACTCAAGAAAGACTATCCGAGTGCTGAGTTTCGACACTTCAGGAAACAATCCGTCAGCGGATTGACCCCCGATCTGCTGGGACAGGTGGCGAAATGCGATGTGGTAATCACTGCAGTAGGTGACTGAGGGTCATGCTCGTCGTGGAGTGTCCGCGACAGTATGGCTCTTGAGCGCCGTGGAATCCCCACCGCGACATTCATTACGCATGTATTTCGCGATTACGCGCGCGGCCTTTGTCGAATGCAAGCGATGGAGGCGCTTCCGATCGTGGTGCTCGCCCATCCCGTCGCGGCACGTCCGGTTGCTGAGCTGCGTGAGAAAGTTCGTAACACTTACGCAGACGTGCGCGCCGCTCTGACGCACATGCGGTGACAAGTATCTGTGGGAAAGCTCTCTGCTTTTGAGCGCCAGAGTGGCGTGCGATCCATTTGAGGAGTGCTATGCATAGCACCGGTTTTTTGACATCCGGTCAGCTCGCAGTAGAGGATTCTTTCGACAAACTATCGGAGTTTTTCGAGCTCTACTACAAGAACGGCTGGACTGATGGGCTCCCCGTCTATCCACCGACTGAACGCGCGGTTACGGCCATGCTCGCATATAGCGATCGGGAGCCGAGTGATATAGTCGCCGTCCTCCCTCCGAAGGACGGAGTTGCGACAGTAGAGAAGATCGCAATCAATGCGGTGATGGCGGGCTGCACGCCAGAGTATCTACCAGTAATCATCACCGCTGTCGAGGCGATTGCGCAGCCGGAGTACAACCTGTACGGCCGGCAGACTACCACCCACCCCGGCGCTCACCTTGTGATTATAAACGGGCCTGTCCGTAAGGAGCTGGATGTCAACTGTAAGCACAACGTATTCGGGCAAGGATGGAGAGCGAACGCGACGATCGGCCGCGCGCTGCGGTTAATACTGATCAACGTCGGCGGAAACCAACCTGGGGTCACTGACATGGCCACCCACGGCCATCCCGGCAAATACTCCTACTGCATGGGCGAAGACGAAGAGGGGAGTCCGTGGAGCCCATTGCATGTAGAGCGCGGGCTGTCGCAGGAGACCAGCGCCGTCACGTTGCTTTGTGCAGAAGCGCCCCATAACATTAATGACCAGGTGAGCAAGACGCCCGAGATGTACTTGGAATCAGCGGCGTCCACGATGGCCACGCTGGGGGGAAATGGCCTCTACAGGAGCGGGATTCGCGGAGAGCAGGCTTTGGTGATGACCTCTGAGAGCGCTCACTGGATCGCGGAGTTCGGCTGGTCTAAGCACGATGTAAAGACGTTTCTTTTCGAGAATGCTCGAAAGAGTGTGCGAGAACTGCGCAATCGCGGTTGCTGGGGGAAAATCCCGCTGCCCGAGTTCATCGATCAGGGTAATGAAGATGCGATGGTGCCGATCGTGCAGAGAGCGGAAGACATCGTTCTACTTGTGGCCGGCGGACATCAGCGGCACATGAATGCTTTGCTGACAGCGGGTTACAGCCTGAGCATCACGCGCACCATCGCGCTCAAGGACGGCACACCGATACGGTCCACCAAAGACTTCCTCGGATGACGCCCGGCGCCTGAACCTGGCGGCGGGAGAGGTCGGTCACTGGACAGTGCTGGCGAATCGGTGTGCCGCTGCTTGCCCCCTCAAGTCGTTGCTGCCGGAGCCGTCGCCTAGGTGCTCTCCTACTCGATATTGCGGTCGCTCGTGTGAACGTGTTGCCAGTAGCATCAGTAGGTGCCATCTGAACTTCCCCTCCGCCGGATGCTCCCGCCCGCATGGAGGACGCTCAGGACACGCTAGCTTGAGCAGCCTTTAATGTTCGTTCCGGGGCGACAGAGGTCCGGAGAGCAAAGCCGGGCTGAGCGAAGGGAGGCAGGAAGGTGGAAGCGTGAGTGACACGAGCAAGCAGAGCGAGAGCAAAGCGCCGGTAGTGCTGAAGTGCTACACAAGGCGCAGAGGCGCGCGGCCGTGACTGGTCGTGGGCGGAAGGCTTGGGTGTGGAACGAGCGCATGTTGGCGGCGCTGGATAACGGCGTCAAAGGAGGCGTTCTTTGCTGAGTTGGGACTTTTCACGATGACCGAGGCCCATGCTCTGGCAAGCCGACCCCGATGAGGAAACCACCGACTGGAGAGCCGTGTGCGGGAGAACCGCAAGCCGTTCACTTAATCTGTTGATGCTATGCGGTAGGCACGCCTAAACATATTTTGATTCAGCAAGTTGGCAGCCATGTCGTGTCGGCGCATTTTCTTCTGCAGAGCGTCTCTGCCTAAGTGCATGTTTTACAAATAAATTTTTACTAAAAGAACCCAGAATCAACAGATTAAGTGAACGGCTTGGGAGAACCGCACGCACGGTTCGGAGGGCGGGGAGGGCGCGAGCCTTTCCCGACCCCTATCACGAAGGTTTGACCTATACGACGCTGGAGACATGCCGGTGGATGCAACAGTTATTCCCTCCCCCTTGATCTGATCGTGTCCCACATTTTTAGCTGGACACGGGACGAAGTTTTCGCTAAGCTTTGTTCATGCTGGTTGTGGGCCATGACTTTTCCGAAGAGATAC